>JBBKVJ010000140.1:0-7542 GCA_037968375.1 Paracoccaceae bacterium
CTACTGAGTACTTGCATCGCACTTACCCCTTATATCCACACGAAAACCCTGAACCGTATAGATGAAAAAAGGCCTAACCGCAGCCGGTGTCTGGAAGGTTGGTAAACAAGGATTGCGCAGGAGTTTGGGCCGGATTGGCGCGTGCCTCAGACGAACTGTTGTTGCCGGGCGGCGCCGATCAACTGCCGCGCAACGCGTTCCAGCGGCCATCCGGGGTGACCGATCACCGAGGCGCGCACCGTGCGTTCTGACCCATCTTGCCGGGTCAGCGCGACATCGCCGACGTAGCGGCGGCTGACGATATCAAAGCGGAGCGCGAGGAGGCGGGTGACGGGTTGCATGGACGGAACCTTTCGAACAGATCGGTTCCTTCTTTGTTCTCACATGTTGGTGAAGAATTTACTAAAGCCCCGGTCGCTGCGGAAAAACCCCAGTTTCCGATGCTCTAGCGGATGCCGCGATGCTGCGCTTCGCGCACCAACGCCCGCACCAGCCGGGTATGCGGCACGTCCATCGGGCCTTCGATACGGACCGGGATGACCAGCGGCATCGGTAGCCCGGGGGCGAAGAACTCGACCATCGCCGACCACGAAGATTTCGCGGCATCGTAGACGATCGAGGCGATGTGGACGGATGTACTTTTCATGGCAGACTCCCTGGAGTTCGTCGTCGGAAGAACGTCGCGCATGGCAAAATTGTTCCCTTTTGAGGTGGGCATTGACGCTTGAAACCGCATCCCCGGATCACCAAATCGTCAACAAGACCCGGAAAGAGTCGTGCCAGTTGCGGGCGACCGGATCGCCGGGGGCTTGAAAGAGGAGATGACCGATGAACCTGGAAAAGTTCACCGAGCGGTCGCGCGGCTTTATTCAGGCCGCACAGACCATTGCGATGCGCGAAGGCCACCAGCGGGTGCTGCCCGAGCATCTGCTGAAAGCCTTGATGGATGACGATCAGGGGCTGGCGGCGAACCTGATCCGCAGTTCCGGCGCTGCCCCCGAGCGGGTGATCGAGGCGGTGAATGCCGCCGTCGGTCGGTTGGCCAAGGTTTCGGGTGGCGATGGTCAGGTCTATGTCGATACCGCGTTGGTGCGGGTGCTGGACGAGGCCGAGAAGCTGGCCAAGAAGGCGGGCGACAGTTTCGTGTCGGCCGAGCGGGTGCTGATGGCCTTGGCGATGGTGTCGTCGAAGGCCAAGGAGGCGCTTGAGGCGGGTGCGGTTTCGGCACAGAAGTTGAACAGCGCCATCAACGATATCCGCAAGGGTCGGACGGCGGATTCTGCGTCGGCCGAGGAGGGCTATGACGCCTTGAAGAAATACGCGCGCGATCTGACCGAGGCCGCCGCGATGGGCAAGATCGACCCGATCATCGGCCGCGACGAAGAGATCCGCCGCGCAATGCAGGTTCTGTCGCGCCGCACCAAGAACAACCCGGTGCTGATCGGCGAACCCGGTGTCGGCAAGACCGCCATCGCCGAGGGTCTGGCGCTGCGGATCGTCAATGGCGACGTGCCGGAGAGCTTGAAGAACAAGAAGCTGCTGGCTTTGGACATGGGTTCGCTGATCGCCGGTGCGAAGTATCGCGGCGAGTTCGAAGAGCGGTTGAAGGCGGTGTTGTCCGAGGTGACGGCGGCTGCCGGCGAGATTGTGCTGTTCATCGACGAGATGCACACCCTGGTTGGGGCGGGCAAGGCCGAGGGTTCGATGGATGCGTCGAACCTTCTGAAGCCAGCGCTGGCGCGGGGCGAATTGCATTGTGTGGGCGCGACGACGCTGGATGAGTACCGCAAGCATGTGGAAAAAGACGCGGCTTTGGCCCGGCGGTTCCAGCCGATCCTGGTCGAAGAGCCGACTGTCGAGGATACGATCAGCATTCTGCGCGGCATCAAGGAAAAGTACGAGCTGCACCACGGGGTGCGGATTACCGATTCTGCGCTGGTTGCGGCGGCGACGTTGTCGCACCGCTATATCACTGACCGGTTCCTGCCCGACAAGGCGATCGACCTGATGGACGAGGCGGCGTCGCGGTTGCGGATGGAGGTGGACAGCAAGCCCGAGGCTTTGGACGCGCTCGACCGCGAGATCCTGCAAAAGCAGATCGAGGCGGAGGCGTTGAAGAAAGAGGACGACAAGGCCTCGAAGGACCGGCTGGAGAAGTTGGTGGGTGAGCTGTCGAACCTGCAGGAGCGGTCGTCGGAACTGACCGCCAGATGGCAGGCCGAACGCGACAAGCTGGAGTCCGCGCGCGGGCTGAAGGAACAGCTGGACCGGGCCCGGGCGGAACTGGATCAGGCCAAGCGCGAGGGTAATCTGGCGCGGGCCGGAGAGCTGTCCTACGGCATCATCCCGGGGCTGGAGAAGGATCTGAGCCAGGCCGAAGAGGCCGAAAGTGACGTGATGGTCGAGGAAGCTGTTCGGCCCGAGCAGATCGCTCAGGTGGTGGAACGCTGGACCGGTATTCCAACCTCGAAAATGCTGGAGGGTGAGCGCGAAAAGCTTCTGCGCATGGAAGACGAGCTTGGCCGCCGGGTGATCGGGCAGGGTCAGGCCGTGACCGCCGTGTCGAATGCGGTGCGCCGGGCGCGTGCCGGGCTGCAGGACGAGGCGCGGCCGTTGGGATCCTTCCTGTTCCTCGGCCCGACCGGTGTCGGCAAGACCGAGCTGACCAAGGCCTTGGCCGAATACCTGTTTGACGACGACGTGGCGATGACCCGGATCGACATGTCCGAGTTCATGGAGAAACATTCGGTATCGCGCCTGATCGGCGCGCCGCCGGGCTATGTCGGCTATGACGAGGGCGGGGTTCTGACCGAGGCGGTGCGGCGCAGGCCCTATCAGGTGCTGCTGTTTGACGAGGTCGAAAAGGCGCATGCGGATGTGTTCAACGTGCTGCTGCAGGTGCTGGACGACGGCGTTCTGACCGACGGGCAGGGCCATCGGGTGGACTTCAAGCAAACGCTGATCGTGCTGACCTCGAACCTTGGCAGTCAGGAGCTGAGCCAGCTGCCGGACGGTGCCGACCAAGCCACCGCCAAGCGTAACGTGATGGAGGCGGTGCGGAGCCATTTCCGGCCCGAGTTCCTGAACCGGCTGGACGACATGATCGTCTTCGACCGGCTGACGCGCGAGGACATGACCGGGATCGTCGAGATCCAGCTACGCCGCCTGACCAAGCGGCTGGCGGCGCAAAAGATCGCGCTGGAGCTGGATCAGGGCGCGCAAAAATGGCTGGCCGACGAAGGCTACGACCCGGTCTATGGCGCGCGGCCCCTGAAGCGGGTGATCCAGCGCGCGCTGCAGGACCAGCTGGCCGAGATGATCCTGTCGGGCGATGTCGGCGACGGTGATACGGTGCATGTCAGCGCCGGGGCCGACGGGCTGGTCGTCGGCGACCGGGTGTCATCGTCGAACCGGCGTCCGCCCGAGGATGCGGTCGTGCATTGACTGCAAAAGGCCCCGCATCGCGCGGGGCCTTTTCATTAGCGCCAACTGATGGTTTGAGCCCATTTACAGATATTCGGCAACTCGGCGAATGGCTCTTGCCACGGGAGAGGAAAAGACCTTCAGCAACTGCTTTGGTTCTGAACAAGGATTTTGGTGGTGCAAATCAAAGCCACTACGATACATCCCGTGATAGAGCCTTTGCGAAGCGGCCGCTAGGTTTGGCAATCTAACAATGCGCTGTTCTCGCCGGTGTTATCCCTCTCGTCCGGGCTCATTCGGATCGCTGGAGAACAGTGCGATCTTGTTGCCTTGAGGGTCGCGAAGGTAGCCAACATAAAAATGAGGTCCATACGAAGCGCGGAAGCCGGGTTGACCCTCGTCAAAGCCGCCTGCGGCAAGTGCCGCGGCATGAAGGTCACGAACCTGGGCCTGATTGCGAGCCTCGAATGCTATCATGGCACCGTTGCCAGCCGAGGCCGGACGCCCATCGAAGGGTGGTTTGACGTAGAAATCCGGCAGAACGGCAGACTGAGCCGGCCCGACGGGCAGCGCGTAGCTTAGGCCCTCGGGACCCTCCTTAAGCCCGTAATCAAGGGCCGGCAGAAACGCAGAGTAAAACCGTTTCGCGCCAGCGATGTCATCAGCACCGACGGTGACGTAGCCAATCATGCTGCGTGTTCCTTTCCGGACGTTTGGTTATGGCAACGCGTTTACTGCATTATCGTAGGCCAACACACAATTCGGCTTAGCAACCGCTACCCGAAAGGGCGCATGATCGACCGTTCAGGCATATTGCGGCCAGGGGTTTGAAATAATCATTCGTTAGCTGGTAAAATCACACCGAAAACAACCGTTTTATGAACGTCTCTCCCAAAACCGACATTGGTGCAATTGCAGCGAAACCTCACTTCGTCCGCCTGGCGCACTTGAAAGCATTCACCCGTCTTTGCCGCCCTTTGCCCGCCGCCACCCTCGGGCTATGCTGGCCTTCAGTCGCGGAGGTGTCTTGTATGTGGCAATCTTTGCCAGCCGGTGAGGCTGCGGTCCGGATCACGGTCTTTGCGGCGGGTCTGATTGCGATGGCGGTGTGGGAGGTTGCGGCTCCCCGCCGCCGCCGGGAGATCCCGCGCCTTTTGCGCTGGTCGAACAATCTGGCCCTGGTCGTTCTGGATGCGGCCATTGTCCGGCTGGTCTTTCCGGTCGCCGCCGTGGGCTTTGCGGTTCTGGCCGAGGAGCGGGGTTGGGGTCTTTTGAACGTCCTCGGCTGGTCTGAATGGATCGCCGTGCCGCTGGCCATTCTAGCGCTCGACCTTGCGATCTATCTGCAGCATGTGATGTTTCACGCCGTGCCCGCGCTCTGGCGGCTGCACCGGATGCATCATGCTGATCTGGAGTTCGATGTGACCACCGGGCTCAGGTTCCATCCGGTCGAGATCCTGTTGTCGATGGGTCTTAAGATCGGGCTGGTGGCAGCCCTGGGGCCGCCTGCGGTTGCGGTGCTGATCTTCGAGGTTCTGCTGAACGCCTCGTCGATGTTCAACCATTCCAACATTCACCTGCCCGCCCGGCTCGATGCGGTGCTGCGGCTGATCATCGTGACGCCCGA
The DNA here is from genome assembly GCA_037968375.1 of Paracoccaceae bacterium. Taxonomy (GTDB): domain Bacteria; phylum Pseudomonadota; class Alphaproteobacteria; order Rhodobacterales; family Rhodobacteraceae; genus CANNFR01. The sequence goes on from JBBKVJ010000140.1 coordinate 5,051, forward strand.
CATGCACCGGGTGCACCATTCGGTGGTCCCGGCCGAGACCAACAGCAACTTCGGCTTCAATGTGCCGTGGTGGGACCGGCTGCTGGGCACCTACCGCGCCCAGCCGCGCGCGGGCCATGACGGCATGACCATCGGCATCGAGCAGTTCCGCACCCGCCGCGATCTTTGGCTGGACCGGATGCTGGTGCAACCGGCACGCGGCCCGGCCAGCGGCTATCCGATCAACCGGGCGGAACCGCCCGACTAGGGGACTTCACCTTGGCGCAAACACTGACCATCCCGTCCGTTCGGCCAGCATCTGCAGTGCCCGAGAGGCCAGTTCGGAATTGCCGACCTTGTTCAATCCCGGCGACCAGCAACCGATTGACGCCACCCCGGGCACCACCGCCAGAATACCACCCCCGACGCCGCTTTTGCCGGGCAGGCCGACGCGGTAGGCGAATTCGCCCGAGCCGTCGTAATGGCCGCAGGTCAGCATCAGCGCGTTGATCTGCCGCGCCATCCGGGCCGACACCGCGCGCGGACCTGTCGGTGACAGCCGTCCGCCGAAGGCCAGAAACCGCCCGGCCATCGCCAGTTGCCGCACCGTCATCGCGATGGCGCAATGGTGGAAATAGACGCCTAACGTCTGTTCCGGCGGACGTGTCACCGTGCCGAAGGCGCGCATGAAATTGGCCAATGCGGCGTTGCGATAGCCGGTGGCCAGTTCGGATTTCGCGACATCGGGGTCGATCGCGATATCGTCGTCATCGGCCAGAAAGCGCACGAATTGCAGAACCTGACCCAGCGCCTCTTTCGGCGCATAATGGGAAAGGATGCTGTCGGTGATGACGATCGCACCAGCATTGATGAACGGGTTTCGCGGTATTCCGCGCTCGTGTTCCAGCTGCACGATCGAGTTGAACGGATCGCCCGAGGGCTCGCGCCCGACACGGTCCCAGATCCGCTCGCCCGTGCGGCCAAGCGCCAGGGCCAGGGTGAAGACTTTCGAGACGCTCTGGATCGAGAACGGCACCTCGTCGTCGCCCGCCGCGATGACGGTGCCATCGGCGGTGACCAGCGCCAGCGCGAATTGGTTCGGATCGACGCGGGCCAGTTCCGGGATGTAGTCGGCGACGCTTCCGCGCTCGGCCTCGTCGGCAAGTGTCGCGGCGATCTCGGCGACGATGTCGCGCAAGCTGTCATCGGGGATCGTGCGGTGCTCCATCCGGAACCCTCATAGGGCGGCGGTCGCGATTGCGCCACAAATCCCTTTGCAGGCGGTCGGGTTTCGGTTGATCCTGGGCCGCAGGGTGAGCCGCGACGGGAAAGCCAGCATGACGAAGATCACAGGGTTGGAGACGTTTTCGAACGAATTCGTCTGTTTTGTCCGCGTGACGGCGGCAGATGGCGCGGCAGGTTGGGGTCAGTGTTCGACCTACAACGCCGATATCACGACACAGGTCTTTCACCGGCAGGTGGCACCCTGGGCTTTGGGCGCGGCGACCGACGATATCCTTGGCCTCGTGCAGCGGATCGAGGAGCGCGAGCACAAATATCCCGGCTCGTATCGCTGCCGGGCGCTGGCCGGTCTCGACACCGCGCTTTGGGACCTTTCGGGCAAGCGGGCGGGCAAGCCGGTGGTCGAAATGCTGGGCGGCAAGCCAGGCCGCTTGCGCGCCTATGCCAGTTCGATGAAGCGCGACATTACGCCCGAGGGCGAGGCGGCGCGGCTTTGTGCCTTGCGCGACGAGAAGGGCTTTGATGCGTTCAAATGGCGGGTCGGGGCGGAATGCGGGCGCGATGTGGACGAATGGCCGGGGCGGACCGAGGCGGTGATCCCGGTCGTGGCGCGGGCCCTGGGCGATGGCGTGGCGAAACTGGTCGATGCCAACTCCGGCTTCTCGGTGCGGCGCGCTATCGAGGTTGGCAAGCGGCTGCAGGACGCGGGGATCAGCCATTTCGAGGAGCCTGTGCCCTACTGGGACCTTGCCGCGACGCAGGCCGTCACCCGGGCGCTGCAAATCGACGTCACTGGCGGCGAGCAGGACTGGGACCTGGCGACTTGGGATCGGATGATCGCGATGCGGGCGGTCGATGTTGTGCAGCCGGATGTCATGTATATGGGCGGCCTCGCGCGGACGCTGCTGGTGGCTGATATGGCGGCGAAGGCGGGCCCGCCCTGCACGCCGCATTCGGCCAATTTGTCGCTGGTCACGATCTGCACCATGCATCTTCTGGGCGCGATTCCGAACGCCGGGAAATATCTGGAGCTGTCGATAGAGGGGCCAGATTATTATCCGTGGCAGGAAGGGCTGTTCCTCGGCGATCCCTTCGCGGTCGAGGATGGCAAGGTGGCGATCCCGCAGGGGCCCGGCTGGGGGGTCGAGATCAACCCCGATTGGCTGCAACGCGCCGACTACCGCAAAACCGAGGCTTCTGCCTGACCGGCTTCTTTCGGTCCTAAATATTCTCGGGGGTCCGGGGGGCAGAAGGCCCCCCGGCCGAGGGGG
>JBBKVJ010000141.1:0-12376 GCA_037968375.1 Paracoccaceae bacterium
GCAGCGTATCGTTGCCGAGGCCACCCAGGATCGTATCGTCGCCGGTGCCGCCGGACAGCGAATCGTTATCCGCGCCGCCATCGATAAAGTCGTTATCCGCGCCGCCATCGATCGTGTCGGCCCCGGCATCGCCAAGAAGCGTGTCGTTGCCGGCCCCGCCGAGGATCGAGTCGTTGCCGGTGCCGCCGGATATAGAGTCGTTCCCCGCCTCACCGAGCAGCGTGTCGCTGCCGATTCCGCCCAGGATCGTGTCGTTACCGTTGCCGCCGAGGACCGAGTCGTTGTCGTCATTGGCGATCGGATTGGCGGTGAAGTAGATGTCGGAGACATAGATTTCGTCTGCGCCGTTCGAGTCGTCGTTGAACTGGACGACGATGTACGAGACCGGCCCGGCGATCGTGACCAGGGCCGAGCCGTCGGAGCTGTTGTTCGCGAGGTTGCTTGTGTTGTTTGACGCGACCGTGTTGCCGGTAACGTCCAGCACCGCAGAGGTCTCGGTGATGACGACGGGAACCGGGTTCCCGAAGGCATCGAAGGCCAGGACCGTCGCCGATTCGTTGTTGTCGAGGTCTGAAATGCGGAAGCTTACGTTGGTGACCTGGCCCGAATAGCTGCCGCCGTTGACCGACGAGAAGCTGATCGTGATTTGCGAGCCGCTCGCCTGGTTGGGATGCGCCATCTCGGCGGAAGAGTTCGGATCGAACGGCTCGCCCGTCCCGACAAATATCGGTCCGCCTTGGTTGCTGGCACCGGCATTGACGCTGAAGGTGGATGAATTGCCGGACGGGGCAGTCAAGATATCGTAGTCGATCTCGACCTGGATGGCGCCGCCGATCGTGTCGGTGAATCCTGAGCGTATGTCGGCGCCGCCGGCGCGGCCGTTCGAGGTCCAGTCGAACACGAGGTTCTGCGAGGTTACCACCGGGCCCGCGGTGTCGGGGCCGGCGATGATGAGATCGTTGCCATCACCGCCAAAGATGATATCGCTGCCGAGCCCTCCGGTGATCGTATCGTTGCCGCCCAGGCCGGAAATGAAGTTTGGCGAGGCATTGCCGGTCAGGCTGTCGGCGAAGTTCGAACCTATCAGGTTCTCGACGCTGACCAGTGAATCGCCCTGGGCGTCGCCGCCGGTCTCGGTCAGCGTATCGCTGATGTTGACGTTTACCCCGGCTGCCGAGGTGCTGTAATCGGCGGTGTCGGCACCGCCGCCACCGATGAGCGTGTCGGCCCCGGCGCCGCCGATGAAGGTATCCTGACCGCCGTTCCCCTCCAGGCTGTCGTTGCCACCAAGGCCAGTGAGGACGTTGTTGCCCGTATCCCCGAAGAGAGTGTCGTTGAAGTTCGAGCCGGTGACATTCTCGATGCCGACAAGAGTATCACCTAACGCATCGCCGCCGGACACCACACCTGTCAGAAGATTGATTGAGACTGCGGCCCCCGAGGTCTGGTACGAGGCCGTGTCGGTGCCGGTTCCGCCGTCGATCAGGTCTTCGCCGGCGCCACCGATCAGCAGATCATTGCCGGCGCCGCCCCGCAGGGTGTCGTTACCGCCAAGACCGATAAGCGTGTCCTGGCCGCCAAGCCCCGAGATGCTGTCGTTTTCGGTATTGACGCCGACGAGTGAGTCGTTGCCCGCACCGCCTGTTATCGTTGCCATTTCACGCGCTCACAATTTGTTGACCTGCTCTACGTCCGTAGCCGCGAACGCCCGACATATTCCCGTACCTATGTGAGTGGTAAATGTGAACTCAATTTGTCGTAAACCGACAAAAACGGCTTTCGCCACAAAAAATTTACTTTTGGTTAACAAAGCACACAACCATTAGGGGAAAAAGGCTGGTACGACGCAACACCAAGAGTAATTTGCTACGCAAATCTGGTGCCCGAGGCGAGATTCGAACTCGCACACTGTTGCCAGCGGGGGATTTTGAGTCCCCTGCGTCTACCGTTCCGCCACTCGGGCTCCGAGGGTCGTTGGGCGCGGATTTAGCCGCTGCGGCGCGCCCGGTCAACGGGTTCATCACAGGCTGCTGGCCGAGAACGTGTCGCACGATTGCAGATCTCCACTTTGATAGCCGCGCGCGAACCAGCGGCTGCGCTGTTCGGCGGTGCCGTGGGTGAAGGTGTGCGGTTGCGGCACCCGCCCTGCCCCGCGCTGCAAGGTGTCGTCGCCAATTTGCCGCGCGGCGTTCACCGCTTCTTCCAGATCGCCCGGCTCGATGGTGCCGAAGGCATCTTCGGCACCGCGCGCCCAGATCCCGGAAAAGCAATCGGCCTGAAGTTCGACCCGAACCGAGATGGCGTTCGATTCACGCTCGCCGGAACGCTGGCGGGCGGCGCTGGCTTCGCCAAGGATGCCAAGCTCATTCTGGACATGGTGTGCTATCTCGTGCGCCACGACATAGGCGGCGGCGAAATCGCCCTTGGCACCAAGCTGCCGTGACAGCGTGGTGAAGAATGAGGTGTCGAGATAGGCCTTCTTGTCAACCGGGCAGTAGAACGGGCCTGTAGCACCCGAGGCGCCGCCACAGGGCGATTGGGTGACACCCTTGAACAGCACCAGCGTCGCGGGATTGTAGGTCGCGCCCAATTCACGCTGAAAAACATCGCGCCAGACCTCTTCGGTATCGGCCAGCGTGACCGAGACAAATTCACCCGCCTGGCGGTCGGCCTCGGTCAGTTCCGTGGTGCCGCTGTTCTGCGGCGCTGATCCCTGTTCCAGAAGCGGCGTCAGGTCGATGCCGAGGAAATAGCCGATCACCACCACGGCAAGTACGCCGACGCCGCCAATCGGGCCTGCCGCGCGCATGCCGCGACGATCCTCGATATTGCGGCTGCCGCGCCGGCCCTGCCATTTCATGGTGATCTCCCTCGCACATCGGTCGCAGTACCTTGCGCCACTAACTACCCTGCCCTCTGCCCGGTTCCAAGAATCTCTTGCGAACCGGGTTGCGGCGGCACGCCTGACAACCGCCCTAACACTTGCGCCCTAACACTGGCAGGCTTGACCGCAGGGCGTCGGCATGGCTCAAGGGCGCGGGAAAAGAGGCCGGAGCCAGGCGATGATCCGCAGGTTATACGACTGGACGATGCGGCTGGCCGATACCCGTCATGCCTATTGGGCGCTGGCGCTGGTGGCTTTTGCGGAAAGTTCGGTGTTTCCGATCCCGCCCGATATCCTGATGATCCCGATGATCCTGGCGCGGCCGTCGCGGGCCTTCGTCATCGCGGGTCTGTGTACGCTGTCATCGGTTCTGGGCGGGCTTTTCGGCTACTGGATCGGCTTTGCGCTGTTCGAAGAGGTCGGCCGCCCGATGCTGGAATTCTACGGCAAGGACGCCTATTTCGACGAATTCTCGGTGCGCTACAACGGCTGGGGCGCATGGGCGGTTCTGGTGGCGGGGGTGACGCCGTTTCCGTTCAAGGTCATCACGATCCTGTCGGGGGCGACCGCGCTGAACGTCTGGGTGTTCTTCTTTGCAAGCATTCTGGCGCGCGGGCTGCGGTTCTTCCTGATCGCGGTACTGCTGTGGAAGTTCGGCGCGCCGGTGCGGGATTTCATCGAGCGGCGGCTTGGTCTACTCTTCACCGTCTTTGTTATCCTCTTGATCGGAAGCTTCGTGCTGATGCGCTATCTATGACCCGGAAAAACCTGATCCTTTTCGCGGCGGCGGGGTCTTTGGCGCTGCTTCTGGGCGCCTTCGCGTTCCAGTATCTGGGCGGGCTGGCGCCGTGCAAGCTGTGCCTCTGGCAGCGCTGGCCGCATGGCGCGGCAGTGCTGGCGGGGGCGGTGGGGTTCTTTCTGCCCGCCGTCCTGATCGCTCGGCTGGGTGCGGCAGCGGTCGCGACCAGTGGCGCCATCGGCGTCTATCATACCGGTGTCGAGCGTGGCTGGTGGGAGGGTCCGACGACCTGCACCTCGGGCGGCGTGTCGGGCCTGACGCCCGAGGCGCTGATGGAGCAGATTCTTGCAGCACCGCTGATCCGTTGCGACGAGGTCGCCTGGCAGATGGCGAGTCTGTCGATGGCATCGTGGAACGCCGTGGCGTCATTCGCGCTGATGGCGGTCTGGTTGCTTGCCGCCCGGCGGCTTGCCTGACACGATTTTTCTGCGAAAAATCAGGCGCCTGATGGATGGTCCTGATTTGACCGCAGGGATTGCGCTCAGGCCGCCCGTGCGGTGACCTCACCCAGCGCTGCATCAATGACCTCGAGGCCTGCCCCGGCGCGCGTCGCCCGTTCGGACAGGACCCGGCGCCAGTGCCGACCGCCCGGACGGCCCGCAAACAGGCCCATCATGTGCCGCGTGATCTGATGGAGGGCGCCGCCGTCGGCAAGGTGACGCGCGATATAGGGGCGCATCTGCGCGACCACATCCTCGACGGTGCGGTCAGCCGCCGCCGCGTCGAAAATCCTGCGGTCGGTTGCCAGAAGGATATCGGCAGGCGCGTGATAGGCGGTGCGCCCGATCATCACGCCGTCCATGCCCGCGGCCAGATGCGCCTCGGCCTCATCAAGCGATCCGATGCCGCCATTGACCGACAGGTGCAACTGCGGGAAGGCGCGCTTCATGGCGTGGACCAGCGGGTAGTCAAGCGGCGGCACATCGCGGTTCTGCTTCGGGCTGAGGCCTTTCAGCCAGGCCTTTCGCGCATGGATCGCAAAGCGGCGGACGCCAGCGCCCGAGACCGTTTCAAGAAATTCGGGCAGCACCCTATGCGGGTCCTGGTCGTCAACGCCGATCCGGCATTTCACCGTGACCTCGACCGGGGACGCCGCAATCATCGCCGCGACGCAATCGGCAACCAGACCCGGACGTTCCATCAGCACCGCGCCGAAACATCCCGATTGCACGCGGTCGGACGGACAGCCGATGTTGAGGTTGATCTCGTCATATCCCCAGTCCGCCGCGATCCGGACCGCCTCGGCCAGATCGCGCGGATCGGACCCGCCGAGTTGCAAGGCTACGGGATGTTCGGCCGCATCGAAGCCAAGGAGGCGCGCCCGGTCGCCATGGATGATCGCAGGAGCGGTGATCATTTCGGTATAAAGCAGCGCCCGGCGCGACATCAGCCGGTGCAGATAACGGCAGTGGCGGTCGGTCCAGTCCATCATCGGGGCGATGGATAGTCTGGCGTTTTCATTCAGTTGCATTGTTCTTTGCATGTTGAAACAAACCTTGCGGTGCCACGGATAGCCTCAGAATCCCCGCCCCCGTTCAGCCCTGAACGTAGGCGCGCAACGCGGCTTCGGTGCCGTCGCTCCAGATCAGCTGCAGCCAGCGGGCGAAGCTGTCGGCGAAGCGCGGGTTTTGACCCAGATCGCCGTAGAGGTCGCGCTGGTTCAGCCAGGCATGGGGGTCAGTCCTGGCCGATTTGGCGGCAGCGGTCAGCCTGGGCCAGATCGGATCGTTGGGCGCGATGGTGGTGCCGTCTTCGCGCGTGCCATCGCACATCCGCGCCCAAAGCGCCTCGGTCAGCGCCAACCCCTCAATGGGGGTGTCCGCCTTCAGCGCCTCGCGCAGCACCGGCAGGATGAATCCGGTGTGGCGGGATGAGCCGTCGAAGGCGACCCGGCGTGTGGTGTCGATAATCTCGGGGTTCGAAAAACGGCGGTTAATCAGGTCAACATAGCCCTCGGGTGTCATCCCCGGCACCGGATCGACATGGGCCGCGATCTCGTGCCCCGCGACCTTGCGGAAGAACGGCCCGATCAGGGGATGCGCCATGCAATCCGCAATGGTCTCGACCGACAGGATTTCGCCGGGGTCCGAGATCACCTGATGGCCACCATTGAGGATACGGATCTTCATCGCCTCGTAGGCATGGACATCGTCCGAGAAGGTGGCGCCCGCCTTGTCCCAATCGGGACGACCGGCGCAGAAATCATCCTCGATCACCCATTGGCGGTAGTTTTCATGGGTGACGGGGGCGGCATCGTCGATGCCAAAGTCACGGACCAGCGCCAGTTCTTTCGGGCCGGTCGCCGGAACGATGCAATCGACCATCGCATTGGGGAAGCTGCAGGTGGCGTCGATCCAGTCGGCCAGATCGGTATCGGACAGCCGCGCCAGCGAGACCACGGTCTGGCGCAGGATCGCGCCGTTGCCTTGCAGATTATCGCAGCTTTGCCCGGTGAAAGGGCCGGTGCCCGCATCGCGCCGCCGCTTCAGAGCTGCGATCATGGCGCCAAAGGCGGTGCGGGGGGCATCGGGATGCGTGGCGTCGTAGACGATATCGGCGTGGCCAGCGTCGAACCCCTTGGTGACGGGATCGATGTAATAGCCGCCCTCGGTCACGGTCAGCGCGACGATGCGGATCGCCGGTTCGGCCATCTGCGCGATCAGCGGCCCGTTACCCTCAGCCACGGGCACGAAGTCGATCATGGCACCCGTGACCTCGGCCGAGCGGCCTGCAGGGTCCAGTTCGATCAGCGTGGTCAGATAGTCCTGCGCGGCGAGGCGCTGACGCTGAGCTTCGTCGCCGGGACGCACGCCCGCCCCGATGATCGCCCAGTCCAGCGCCTGCCCCTGCTGCATCAAGCGGTGCAGATACCAGGCCTGATGCGCGCGATGGAAATTGCCAAGCCCGATATGAACGATGCCCGGCGTCAGCGCCGACCGGTCGTAGGTCGGGCGTTCGATGCCCTCGGGCAGGTCGGCCAGGGTGGCATTCGACAGCTTCATGTCAGCTCATCCATTGGCCGCCATCGACGTTATAGGTTTGCGAGACGATGTAATCGGCATCGGACGACGCCAGAAAGATCGCCATACCGGTCAGATCGTCCGGCACGGCAAAGCGCCCTGCGGGAACCCCGGCCGCGACCTCGGCCTTCTTCTGGCCGGGCTTCTTGCCCTCGAGCTTGGCGAACATAGCATCGACATGCTGCCAATGCTCGCCATCAACGACACCGGGGGCGATGGCGTTCACGTTGATGCCGTCCTTGATCAGGTCAAGACCGGCGGACTGGGTCAGCGAAATGACGGCGGCCTTGGTCGAGCAATAGACAGCGACCAAAGCCTCGCCGCGGCGACCGGCCTGGCTGGCCATGTTGATGATCTTGCCGCCGTGACCTTGGCTGACCATTTGCCGCGCGGCGGCCTGCAAGGTGAACAGGGTTCCCGCGACGTTCACGGCATAAAGCCTGTCGTAACTGGCACGGGTGATATCGACGGTGCGCGACGCGTCGAAAAGGGCGGCGTTGTTGATCAAGATATCCAGTTTGCCAGCCTTGGCCACCACCGCGTCGATGGCGGCGTCGATGCTGTCTTGCCTGCTCACGTCCAACTGCACGGCATAGGCCGCGTCACCGATCTGGGTGGCGGTTTCTTTCGCCGCTTCAAGGTTGATATCGGCGATGGCGACGATGGCGCCTTCTCGCACGTAAGCTTCGGCAAAGCCGCGACCGATGCCGCGGGCGGCCCCGGTGATCAGGACCGACTTTCCGTCAAGCCGCTTCATGCGATGCGCAGGCCTTGCGCGTCGAATCTGTGCACATGTTCGGGTTGCGGCGTGAGATAAACGGTATCGCCGTGCTTCACATCGACCTCGCCTCCGGCCCGAACCGTCAGCGGATCGCAACCAGGAATGCCGTGGATGTGCATGAAGGTATCGCTGCCCAGATGTTCGGCAACGCCAACGGTGCCCTGCCAGTCGCCTTCGGTTTTGGAGATGTTGATGTGCTCGGGCCGGATGCCCATCGTCCGGGCATTGTGCTTGGCGGCCTCGGCGCCTTCCAGAAGGTTCATCTTGGGCGAGCCGATGAAGCCCGCAACGAACTTGTTGCGCGGCGCTCGGTACAGGTCCAGCGGGCTGCCAACCTGTTCGATCACTCCGGCGTGCAGCACCACGATCTTGTCGGCCATGGTCATCGCCTCGACCTGATCGTGGGTCACGTAAACCATCGTGGTGGCAAGCTTCTTGTGCAGTTCCGAGATTTCCATCCGCATGCCGACGCGCAGGGCGGCGTCGAGGTTCGACAGCGGTTCGTCGAACAGGAACGCGGCCGGTTCGCGCACGATGGCGCGACCGATAGCCACGCGCTGACGCTGACCACCGGACAGCTGCCCGGGGCGGCGGTCAAGATAGTCGGTCAGGTTCAGAGCCGTCGCCGCGGCTTCGATACGCTTGTCCTGTTCTGCCTGTGGCATCTTCGCCATCTTCATCGGAAAGGCTATGTTCTTCCTGACCGTCATATGCGGATAAAGGGCGTAGCTCTGGAACACCATTGCAAGCCTGCGCTTGGCTGGCGGCAAACCTGTCGCATCTTCGCCGTCGATCTCGACGGTGCCCGAGGTGGTGTCTTCAAGGCCGGCGATCAGGCGCAGAAGTGTAGACTTGCCGCAGCCCGACGGGCCGACGAAGACGACGAACTCGCCGTCATTGATCTCGAGGTCCAGCGGCGGGATGACTTCGACCTCGCCGAATTTCTTCTGAACCTGCTTTAGCTGAATGCGTCCCATGTTTCGTTCCTCACTTCACAGCGCCGAAGGTCAGGCCCCGGACTAATTGTTTCTGGCTGAACCAGCCCATGATCAGAATTGGTGCGATGGCCATGATCGAGGCCGCGCTGAGCTTGGCGTAGAACAGGCCCTCGGGTGCCGAGAAGCTGGCGATGAACTTGGTCAGTGGTGCCGCATCCACAGTGGTCAGCAGGATCGTCCAGAACGCCTCGTTCCAGGCCAGGATGATGTTCAGAAGGATCGTCGAGGCGATACCGGGCACCGCCATCGGCGTCAGCACATAGATGATCTCGGATTTGAGCGATGCTCCGTCCATCCGCGCCGCTTCCAGGATCTCGCCCGGAATCTCGCGGAAATAGGTGTACAGCATCCACACGATGATCGGCAGGTTGATCAGCATCAGGATCACGATCAGCAGGATCCGGCTGTCCATCACGCCGAAGTATTTCGCGATCAGCACCAGCGGATACAGCACGCCGATGGCAGGCAACATCTTGGTCGACAGCATCCACAACAGCACATCCTTGGTGCGCCTGCCGGGAACAAAGGCCATCGCCCAGGCCGCCGGAACCGCAATCAGGATGCCCAGAATGGTCGACCCCACGGCGATAATGATCGAGTTCATCAGCGCCAGCGGATAGTTCGACCGTTCCAGAACGGCGGAATAGTTTTCGGTCGTCCAGTCGAAGAGGAACCAGACCGGCGGATCCGAGATCGCCGTCGACTCTGACTTGAAGCTGGTCAGGAAGGTCCACAGGATCGGAAAGAAAATTAACAGGCCGAGGCCCCAGGCAAGGGCCGTCCACATGATCTTTTTACGTGGTGTGATTGCGCGTGACATGGTCCGGCCCCTTCAGTTGTCGAGGTTCTTGCCGACGATCCGCATCAGGAAGATCGCGACGATGTTGGCAAGGATGACTGCGACGATACCGCCGGCAGAGCCCAGGCCGATGTTCTGGCTTTCCAGCACGCGCTGATAGACCAGATAGGTCAGCGTGCGGGTGCCGAAGGCGCCGTTGGGGGTCACGAAAATTTCGGCAAAGATCGACAGCAGAAAGATCGTCTGGATCAGGATCACCACGGTGATGGCGCGGCTGAGGTGCGGCAGGATGATGTACCAAAACCGGCTTATCCCGGGCGCGCCGTCCATTTCCGCAGCCTCAAGCTGTTCGCTGGACAGCGACTGCACGGCGGTCAGCAGGATCAGCGTGGCAAACGGCAGCCATTGCCAGGCAACGATCACGACGATCGAAAACAGCGGCGCCTGGCTGAGGAAATCATAGGGCTGCATCCCCAGGAATTTGTAGAGATACGAGAACAGCCCGTTGTCGACGTTGAAGAACATGTTCTTCCAGACCAGCGCTGACACCGTCGGCATGACGAAGAACGGCGCGATCACCAGAATGCGGACAATCCCCTGCCCGAACATCGGCTGGTCCAGCAAAAGCGCAAAGAGAACGCCGCCGACAATGGTGATCGACAGGATGCCGGCGACCATCCAAAGTGTCGTGCCAAGCGCATCCAGGAAAGACGACGACGACAGGAAAGATGCGTAATTTCCGAAGCCGATCCACGCCTCGAACACGCCGCGCATCGGGCGGTAGTCGGCAAACGAGAAATACAGCGTCATGCAGAGCGGGACAAGCATCCACACCAGCAACACGATCACGGCGGGCGCGATCATGATGCGGGCGGCGGCTCTTGATTGCTGGGTGGCCATGACGAACCTCCTGTCGGGGGGTGGAAAGAGACCTGAGCTTGCGAAAACCCGAGGCTGGGCTTGCGGAAGATCGGACCGGTGGGCCGAAAACGTGAAGGGCGGACCGTTTGGCCCGCCCTTCGAAACCGAGGCTTAGTAGCCTGCAGCTTCCATTTCTTCGGTGGTCAACTCTTGCGCCTTGGCAAGAGCCTCGTCAGCGGTCTGCTGACCGGCCAGAGCCGCCGAAAACTCCTGGCCGACCTGGTTGGCAATACCCGCAAACTCGGGGATCGCGACGAACTGGACGCCGGTGTAGGGAACCGGATCGACCGTCGGGTTGGTCGGATCGGCCGACAGGATGCTGTCCAGAGTCGTCTGCGCGAAGGGCGCCGCATCAAGGTAAGCCTGGTTCTCGTAGAGAGACTTGCGGGTTCCCGGGGGAACGTTTGCCCAGCCTTCGTTTTCGGCGACAATCTTGGTATACGCCTGACTTGTGGCCCACGAGATGAAGGTCTTCGCCGCATCGACATTGTCGGAAGACGCGGGGATCGCCAGCGACCAAGCCCAAAGCCAGTTGCCGCGCTTGCCCAGCCCGGTATCAGGCGCCAGTGCATAGCCGACCTTGTCGGCAACAGTCGAATCCGCGCCGGTCACGAAGGACGCAGCCACCGTGGCGTCGATCCACATGCCACACTTGCCCTGTTGGAACAGGGTCAGGTTCTCGTTGAAGCCGTTGTTGGCGGCACCCTGGGGGCCGGACTCGTTCATCATCTCGAGATAGAAGTTGAGCGCGTTGGACCAGGCTTCGCCGTCGAACTGTGCGTTCCACTCTTCGTCGAACCAGCGCGCGCCGAACGAGTTCGACATGGCGGTCAGGAACGCCATGTTTTCGCCCCAGCCGGCCTTGCCGCGGGCGCAGAGGCCGTTGATCTCGGCGCCGCGGTCGGTCATCGCTGCGGCGGCTTCGCGGATGAACTGCCAGGTCGGCGCATCGGGCATTTCCAGACCAGCCTTTTCCATCAGGTCGGTGCGGTACATGACCATCGAGCTTTCGCCATAGAACGGCGCTGCATAGAGTTCGCCCTCGACGGTCAGACCACCAGCGATCGCGGGCAGCAGGTCAGCGGCGTTCCAGTCGTCCGACATGCCCTCGTTCAGGGAAACCAGCCAGTCATTGGCGCCCCAGATCGGAACCTCATAGGTGCCGATGGTGACGACGTCATACTGGCCGCCGCCGGTCGAGATGTCCGTGGTCACGTTCTGACGCAGGACGTTCTCTTCAAGCGTTACCCATTCAAGCGTGATGTCGGGATAGGCTTCGTTGAACTTGTCGGTCAGACCCTGCATCCGGATCATGTCGCCGTTGTTGACGGTGGCAATGGTGATTGTGGTTGTATGCGACCCGGCAAAGGCGCCGGTCGCGGCAAGCGACGCAAGCGCAGTGGCAGCAAAAAGTGCGTTCTTCAGATTCATCAGATTCCCTCCCAGGATATTTGTTAACTAGATACGGGGTAAACCGTATCACTTCGCATGTCAAATATTTTGTTTACTCACGTAAACTTTCTCTTCCTGCTTGCTGCGCGTCAAGCAGAGCTTCTGAGGACCAGTTTGCCATCGAACACAAACTCGGGGCGGCCGGTGTTACCGCTACCAGCGTCGATCATCCTGAATAACAAATCAACGCTTTTCTCGGCAATTGCAGAAAAATCCTGCGCCACAGTCGTGAGCGGCGGACAGGTGAACCGTGACCAGGGATGGTCGTCGTGACCGGCAATTCGCAACGCGCAGCCTGGACCATGGCCCACCCGCAACCCTTTTTGATAAGCCGCTGCGATCAGACCGATGGCCAGCCGGTCATTGCTGCACAGAATGGTTTCCGATGGCAGCGATTGCCCCGAAATAAGGCGCATGCCCTCTTCAAGACCAATCCGCTCGAATTCCCAGCCTACGCCTTCTGCACGAATCACCTTTGGATCGTGGCCCAGCCGCTCCATGGATTGGACATAGGCATCGCGCCGCTTGTTGGCGTTCGGATTGACCGGTGGCATTTCGAAGAAACAGGGCGGCTCTCCGGTTCGGCAAAGATAGTCGACCATCAGACCGATGCTTTGAAAATTGTCCGACCCCACGAAGGCCCGCCCGACATTGACGTTGCTGTCGAAAACAACGGTCGGCACTTCGTCGGTGAACTGCTGGACGCTCTCGAAATCCGAGGC
>JBBKVJ010000142.1:0-45432 GCA_037968375.1 Paracoccaceae bacterium
ACCAGCGCCTGATCCAGAGGCTGACCGGACGCATCACAGAGGCGGCAGAGAGCGACCGTGCGGGCAGCGGGCAGACGGGCGCCAAGCGCCGTTACCGCCGCCCAGGCGCGCGGGCCCGAGATGCGAATGACGGCAAGCCCGGCTTTGCCCCGGGCCGTGGCTGGGGCGAAGATCGTATCCATAGCCGGGCCGAGAATATCAGGCGTTCATCGAATCGAAGAAGTCGGAATTGGTCTTGGTCTGCTTCAGCTTGCCGATCAGGAATTCGATGGCGTCGGTCGTGCCCATCGGATTGAGGATTCGGCGCAGCACATAGGTCTTGGTCAGATCGTTCTTGTCGGTCAGCAGTTCTTCCTTGCGGGTGCCAGACTTGAGGATGTCCATCGCCGGGAACACGCGCTTGTCGGCGACCTTGCGGTCGAGCACGATCTCGGCGTTGCCGGTGCCCTTGAATTCCTCAAAGATCACCTCGTCCATACGGCTGCCGGTGTCGATCAGCGCGGTGGCGATGATGGTCAGCGAGCCGCCTTCCTCGATGTTGCGCGCCGCACCGAAGAAGCGCTTGGGGCGTTGCAGGGCGTTGGCATCGACACCACCGGTGAGGACCTTGCCGGACGACGGCACGACGGTGTTGAAGGCGCGGCCAAGGCGGGTGATGCTGTCCAGAAGGATCACCACATCGCGCTTGTGCTCGACCAGGCGCTTGGCCTTTTAGATGTCCATCTCGGCGACGGCCACGTGCCGCGTCGCCGGTTCGTCGAAGGTCGAAGACACGACCTCGCCGCGCACCGAGCGCTGCATGTCGGTAACCTCTTCCGGGCGCTCGTCGATCAGCAGCACGATCAGATAGCACTCGGGGTGATTCTCGGCGATCGAGTGGGCGATGTTCTGCAAGAGCACGGTCTTGCCGGTACGCGGCGGCGCCACGATCAGCCCGCGCTGGCCTTTGCCGATAGGGGCGACCAGATCGATGATCCGGGCCGAGCGGTCTTTCACCGTCGGATCGTCGGTTTCCATCTTCAGGCGCTCGTCAGGATAAAGCGGCGTCAGGTTGTCGAAGGCGACCTTGTGGCGCGCCTTTTCGGGATCCTCGAAATTGATCTTGGTCACCTTGGTGATCGCGAAATACTTCTCGCTGTCACGCGGCGCCACCATCACACCCTCGACCGTATCGCCGGTGCGCAGCGCATATTGCCGCAGCATTTCGGGCGAGACGTAGATGTCATCGGGGCCGGGCAGGTAGTTCGCCTCGGGCGAGCGCAGGAAACCGAAACCGTCCTGCAGAACCTCAAGCACGCCGTCGCCATTGATCTCCCAACCATCCTCGGCATGCTCTTTGAGGATCGAGAACATCATCTCGCCCTTGCGCATCGTCGAGGCGTTCTCGATCTCTAGCTCTTCGGCAATCGCCAGCAGGTCGGCGGGGGTCTTGGCCTTGAGATCGGCCAGTTTCACGCGCTCGACGGTTTCGTCGGACACGGCGATATCAATGGTGTCATCGGTCATGGGAATACTTTCATCACCCGGATCGGGTGTGCCTGGATCGGAGATGGGAATTTCACGACAGCCGGATGGCCGCTTGGGCGGTCAGATAAGCGGCTATAGCCTGCGAGTCAATGAACCTCAGAACGGGCGGGCGATGACCGAGACGACGATGACGATCAGAAGAACGGTCGGAACCTCGTTCATCAGGCGAAACTGGCGACCCGAGCAGGGCGACGGGCCGCGCAGGAATTCCTTGCGGCGAAGGCCAAGCCAATGGTGGAACCAGGTCATGCCAAGAACGGCCGCGGCCTTGGTCCAGGGCCAGATCGCGCCCCAATCGACGACGCCGGGTGTGAAGACCAGCATGAGACCGAACAGCCAGGCGGCAATCATTGCGGGGTTCATGATCGCCCGCAGCAGGCGCATCTCCATCGTCTGGAACAGGGCGTCCAGCGGATCGCCGGGCTTTGACCGTTCGGCGTGATAGACAAACAGCCTTGGCAGATAGAACAAACCCGCCATCCAAGCGATCACTGCGATCACATGCAGCGACTTGACCCATGGATAGGCCGAGATCAGAAATCCGCTCATCTTCTTTGCATGTCCTTACGCGATACCGACCGGTCATCCTTCTAATAAGAATAGAGATAAAGAAAGGATGTTGTGGTTGTAGGGGGTGGGGACAGTGGGGATTAACCTGTTGTCCACGATACCGCTCAGAGGCCCTGGCGGGTTCTCCTCAGGCTTGGGATAACTCAACGGCATTGTGATATGTCTTTCCATATCAATATGTTACAGCGCCACAACCGAAATAACCATGTAGACAACCCCGGGACAGACGCGCCGCGCCGCGTCGCTCCACACCCTGTTTCCCGCGCCTGTCCACCGTGGACGAAATCCGGCCGATTGCTTGACAACCCGGCAGTTGATCGCGGATGCCTCGCCCTGCGACAATCTTCCCCCGACTGTCCCACGCCTTCTGCGCGCCCTTGTCCACAGAGATGTCCCGATGCGCCTGATCCTTGCCTCTGCCTCGCCGATCCGCAGCACGCTGTTGCAAAACGCCGGTGTCGCGCACGAGGCGTTGCCGGCGCGGGTCGATGAGGCCGCGATCCGTGCCAGCCTGCAGGCGGATCGCGCCACGCCGCGTGATATCGCCGATGCGCTGGCCGAAGCCAAGGCACGCAAGCTGGCGCAAAAGCATCCCGACGCGATGGTGATCGGCTGCGATCAGGTGCTGGAATTCAACGGCGAGATTCTGGGCAAACCGCAAGACCGGACCGATGCCGAAGCGCAGCTGCGCCGTCTTGGCGGCGCCACGCACAAGCTGTTGTCGGCGGCGGTTATCTACGAGGGTGGCGCGCCGGTCTGGCGCCATGTCGGCCAGGTGCGGCTGACGATGCGGGCGCTGTCGGACAGCTATCTGGCCGGTTATCTTGATCGCAACTGGCCTAATATCAGCGACAGCGTCGGCTGCTACAAACTGGAAGAAGAAGGCGCGCGACTGTTTCAGCGTATCGAAGGCGACTATTTTGCCGTGTTGGGATTGCCGCTGATCGACGTCTTGGGTTACCTCACGCTTAAGGGAGTGATCGAAGGATGAGCGACGTCATTATTCCGCTTGCCGGTGTGATCGGCCATCCGATCGCCCATTCCAAATCGCCTGCGCTGCATACCTACTGGCTGCGGGTCGAGGGGATTCGCGGCCATTACATCCCGATGGATGTGACCGACAGTGATCTGAAAGCCGCGCTGAAGGCGCTGCCCAAGCTGGGCTTTGTCGGGGTGAACGTGACGCTTCCGCACAAAGAGCGGGTGTTGGGCCTGGCCGACCTGATCACCGACCGGGCGGCGCTGATCGGGGCGGCCAACACGCTGATCTTTCGTGCCGACGGCAAGATCCACGCAGACAATACCGATGGCTACGGCTTTATCGAAAACCTGCGGCAGGGCGCACCGGGCTGGAGCGCCGATGCCGGACCGACGGCGATCATCGGGGCAGGCGGCGCTGCACGCGGTGTCATCGCGTCGCTACTGGATACCGGCGCCACCGAAGTGCGTATCGCCAACCGCACCCGGCCCCGGGCCGAGGCCCTGCGCGCCGATTTCGGGCCGCGCGTGACGGTGTTCGACTGGGCGCAGATCGGGACGATGCTGGATGGCGCGCGGCTGGTGGTCAACACCACCTCGCTGGGGATGGAGGGCAAGGACGATTTCCGCATCCCGCTTGACGCGCTTGGCCCCCAGACGGTGGTCACCGATGTCGTCTACGCGCCCTTGATGACGCCGCTGCTGACGGCGGCAGTGGAACGCGGGTGTCAGGTGGTCGACGGGCTGGGAATGCTGATGCATCAGGCGGTGCCGGGATTCGAGCGCTGGTTCGGGCGGCGCCCGGTGGTTGATGATGCCACGCGCGCGGCGCTGCTGGGCATTCCATGAAGACATTCGTTCTGGCACTGACCGGGTCCATCGGCATGGGAAAATCGACCACGGCGGATTTCTTCCGCGAGGCCAGGGTGCCGGTCTGGGACGCGGACGAGGCTGTCGGGCGGCTGTACGCCAGGGGTGGCGCGGCGGTGGCTGCGATTGCCGAATTGTGTCCCGAGGCGGTGGATGATGGCGAAGTCGACCGCGCCGCACTGAAGGCCTGGATCCTGCGTGACGATCAGGCATTGTCGAAAATCGAGGCGGTGGTGCACCCCTTGGTGCAATCGGACCGCGATGATTTTCTGGTCGGCGCCGATGCCGCCGACGAACCGCTGGTCGTGCTTGACATACCACTGTTGTTCGAACGCGGCGGCGAGGCGGGCGTCGATGCGGTGATGGTCGTCTCGGCGCCGCCCGAAGATCAGCGTGAACGGGTCATGGCGCGGCCCGGCATGACCGAAAAGGCGTTCGAGTACTTGTTGTCGAAGCAGATGCCGGATGCAAAAAAGCGCGAGTTGGCGGATTACGTGATCCAGAGCACGGATCTGGAGACCGCCCGTGCGGCGGTGTTCATGCTGGCCGACCGGCTGCGACGGGCGGGCCGACATGCGTGAGATCGTACTCGACACCGAAACCACAGGGTTCGAGCCCGACGAAGGCGACCGCATCGTCGAGATCGGCGCGCTGGAACTGTGGAACCACTTGCCGACCGGCAAGATCTATCACCAATACATCAACCCCGAACGCACCATGCCCGCCTCGGCCTTCGAAGTGCACGGGCTGGGCGACGATTTCCTGCGCGACAAGCCGAAATTCGCAGCAATCGCCGAAGCCTTTCTGGCGTTCGTCGGCTCTGACCGGCTGGTGATCCACAACGCCAGTTTCGACATGAAATTCCTCAACGCCGAACTGGGCTGGCTGAAGCGTCCGCCGATTCCGCTGGACCGGGCCACCGACACCCTGGCCATCGCGCGCAAGAAATATCCCGGCTCGCCGGCGTCACTGGACGCGCTTTGCCGCCGCTTTGGCGTCGATAATTCGGGGCGCGAGAAACACGGCGCGCTTTTGGACAGCGAGTTGCTGGCCGAAGTTTATCTGGAGCTGGTCGGCGGCAGGCAGCCTGATTTCGGGCTGGCCACATCCTCGGCGGCCGAAACCTCGGCGAACGGCGAAATCTGGCGCGCCCGGCCGCGACCGATGCCGCTGCCTGTCCGGATCACCGAGGCGGAAATCTGCGCGCATGAGGCGTTTGTTGCGGAGCTGGGCGAAGGTGCGGTCTGGCAGAAGTTCCGCTGAGCCCTACTGAGTTTTCTGATCGGCGGGCTTTTCCTCGCCCTTGGCCGCCGTGCGGCGTGCGATCTCTTGCTTATAAAGCGCAAGGAAATCCACGATATCCAGGTTCACCGGCGGAAAGCCCCCGTCGCGGGTCAGATCGCTGACGATCCGGCGCGCGAAGGGAAACAGCATCCGCGGGCATTCGATCAGCAGGAACGGATGGATCTGTTCCTCGGGCACGTTCTCGACATGGAACACCGCGCCGTAATCCAGCTCAAGCAAGAACAACGGATCGCCCGTGGTCTTGTTCTTCGAGCCAACCTTGAATTTCATCACCAATTCGTACTGATGCTCGGCCTGGCGCTTTTTCGCGTCGAGGCTGACCTGCACTTGCACCTCGGGCGTCACCTCGCCCTGCAGGCCCTTCTGGGCCAGCACATTCTCGAACGACAGATCGCGGATGAACTGCGCGAGGATATGCATCTTGATCGTCTCTGCACCCTGCGGGGGCGTGGCTTGATCGGGGCCGTTGGCGGTGGCGTCGGTCATCATAGGTTCCTTTGAAAGGCCGGTTTGGCGGACCTCCTAGCAGGTCAGGCCCAGCGCCTCAATGCTGGGTCCAGCCGGAGGGGCGGTGCGTCGGCTTGGCATCGGCGGGCGCCTCTTCGTAATCGCCTTCAATCACCTCGCCGGGCGGCATCTGGCCAGGCTGGCCCGGGCCGGGCGTGTTGTGACCGGGCGTATTCTGGCCGGGAGGCGGGGCGCCGCGTCCGGACCCGTAGGAAAACCGCTCGACCCGGACCCGCGCCGCGATATAGCGCATCAGCGCGCTGCGCACGGCGGGGACAAGCAGGGAAAAACCGACCGCATCGGTGAAAAACCCCGGCGTCAGCAGCAGCGCGCCGGCAAACAGGATCATCGCACCATGCGCCAGCGGCGTGCCGGGGTCGTTCAGCGTCTCGAACGAGCGGCGCAGATCGCCAAGCGCGCGCATCCCCTCGCGGCGCACCAATGCGGTGCCGATAATCGCCGTCAGAACCACGATTCCCAGCGTCGGCCAGAGGCCGATCAGACCGCCAACCTGCACGAACAACGCGATCTCGATCAGCGGAACGGCGAGAAACAGCGCAAAAAGCCACATGGGCAACCTCCGAATCCTTGGCCCGCCGGTGGACTTGACCGAGGTGCTACCCTACATATGTGCGGTAAGACGCTGAAAACCAACCCTGCATCCGAGAAGACGCACATGAGTTCCGCCGTGATCCAACTGCTGGTGCTGGCTGGCATCGCCATTTTCCTGATCCTGCGCCTGCGCAGCGTTCTTGGCACGCGCGAGGGCTTTGAAAAGCCGCCGGTGCAACTGCCCGGCAAGGATGGCGAAGCGATGCGCAACCGGCGCGGGTTTGAGGTGATCGAGGGTGGCCCCGATCAGGACATCACCGATCATGTAAAGGCCGACAGCGACAGCGCCAAGGCGCTGGCCGCGATGAAGCTGGTCGAACCCAGCTTTGGCGTCGGCGAATTCCTGCAAGGCGCGCGCGGCGCCTACGAGATGATCCTGATGGCCTTCGAGCGCGGCGATATGGACCAGATCAGGCCGTTCCTGTCCGACGATGTCTACGAGAGCTTTGAAGAAGTCGTGGCCGATCGCGTTGAGAAGGGATTGAAGATCGACGCAAATTTCGTCGGCCTGCGCGAGATCGACCTGACCGAGGCCGAGTTCGACCGCGACGATGGCGATGCCGAGATCACCGTGCGCTTTCTGGGCGAGCTGACGTCGGCGGTGCGCAATGCCGAGGGCAATATTGTCGAAGGCAGCACCACCGAGATCAAAAGTCAGCGCGATGTCTGGACCTTTGCCCGCAAGATGGGCACCGGTGACCCGAATTGGCAGCTGGTCGCCACCGGCGGATGAGGCGTGCCCTGGCGGGCGCCCTTGTCGCAGGTCTGCTTGGGATGAGCGGGCCGGGCCCGGTTCAGGCCGAGGTCAGCCACCGGATCCTGTCGTTTCAGGAATTGCGCGGCTGGGAGGACGACGATCATTCCGCCGCCCTTTTCGCCTTCCTTGAGACCTGTCCCGACCTGAAAGACCCCGAATGGCAGGCGCTATGCGCTCTGGCGACCCGCACCGAGGCCGCCAAACCGTTCTTCGAGCTGCTGTTCCGGCCAGTGCTGATCGGTGGCGAGGCGACGGCGCTGTTCACCGGCTATTTCGAACCCGAACTGGAAGGCTCGCGCCAACGCACGCCGCGCTATCGCTATCCGCTCTACCGGGTGCCGCGCGATCTTGCTCCGGGGCGGCTCTGGTATAGCCGGGCCGAGATCGAGACCGAGGGTCTGCTGGCCGGTCGCGGGCTTGAGATTGCCTGGGTCGATGATCCGGTCGAGCTGTTCTTTCTGCAGATTCAGGGCTCGGGTCGCATCCGTCTGGCTGAGGGCGGCACGATCCGCGTCGGCTATGGCGGTGCCAACGGCCATCCCTACCGCTCGATCGGTGCCGAGCTGATCCGGCGCGGCGTTCTGACCTCGCATCAAGCCTCGGCCGACGCGATCCGCAACTGGGTGCGCCGCCATCCGGTCGACGGCGAGGCGCTTTTGCGGCACAACCCGTCCTATGTCTTCTTCCGCGAGGTCAAGGGCGTGGCGCCGGATCGCGGCCCCCTGGGCGCGATGAACCGCTCGATTACGCCGTTGCGCACTGTGGCCGTCGATCCCGCGTTCACGCCTCTGGGCGCGCCGGTCTGGATCGAGAAGGCCGGCAACGATCCGATGCGGCGGCTGATGATCGCGCAGGACACCGGTTCGGCAATCAAGGGCGCGCAACGGGCCGACATCTTCTTTGGGCCGGGCGATGACGCCGGGTTCAAGGCCGGAAGGGTCAAGGACCCGGGCCGGATGGTGGTGCTGCTGCCGATCCAGATTGCCTATGCGCTGGCCCCCGGGGGCTGAGCCGTCATGGCGAAGAAACGTCGCGGCCTCAGCCCGGATGAATCCGCCCTTTGGGGCCGGGTCGCCGACAGCGCCCGCCCGCTGCATCCGCAGCGCAAGAAGCCGGTGGTGAAAACGCCAGCGCCTGCGTATCAACCCGCGCCAAAGCCACCGCCGCCTCCGATAGCGCCGTTCCGCCTTGGCGAAACGACGCCCGCCGCAGGCCAGCGCCATTACCTCCAGCCAAGCCTGACAGCCCGGCTTGCCACCGAGCCGGTCCGGATGGATCGCAAGGCCTATACCCGGATGGCGCGCGGCAAGCTGAAACCGCAGGCCAAGCTGGATCTGCACGGTCTGACCCTGTCGGACGCGCAACCCGAACTGACCGGCTTTATCCTGCGCACCCATGCGGCCGGCCTGCGTCTGGTGCTGGTTGTCACCGGCAAGGGCCGCGACCGTGATGACGGCGGGCCGATCCCGGCGCCGCGTGGTGCGCTGAAACATCAGGTGCCGATGTGGCTGGCGCGGCCACCGCTATCGGGTCTGGTCCTGCAGGTGACCGAGGCGCATCGCCGTCACGGCGGCGGCGGCGCCTATTATGTCTACCTGCGCCGCCTGAACCGCCCCACCTAGGGCCGCCCCACCTAGGGCCGCCGCGCTGCAGACACCGGCGACAGGATGATCGCCGTCGCATTCTGGATCGTCAGCACGGTTCCGGGGAACAGCCCGGTGCGCCCGGCCTGATCGTTGCCAAGCGAGGTATCAAGCGTGCCGACCGCCGAGAACAGGCTGATCAGCGCCGGGGATTTCACCGCCGCGAAATGGTTCATTGCACTGCCATCGCCAAACGCCGAGACATCCATCACCAGCACATCCAGTTCGGCAACCTGGCTGAGGTCCTGCAGGTTGCCCAGGCGGGCCAGTTTCTGCCCGGTCAGTCGCGCCGACAGGGTCAGCGCCCGGTCCCGGCGCGAAGTGAAGATGACGAACGGCTCGGGCAGATTGCCGATCCGCAGCGCCTGTTCGCGAAACAGTCCGATATCGATATCGGGCGAGAACAGCACCACCGCATCGACCAGCCGCCGGGCGCTGCCGGTGCCACCGATCTCGATCTGGCGCAGCGTCTCCATGGCCAAGAGCGCGCCCATCGAATGCGCGACAAGGATGACATGTTCGGCGCCCGCCGCGCGCACCTCTTCGATCAGTGTCTGCAATCCGTCCCGCGCGAACAGCACGCTGTCGCGGTCATAGCCGTAATTCAGCGGCGTTCCCGCCGAGGGCCACGAATAATGCACCGTCACTGCGGGCACCTTCAGATCATGACCGATCTGCGCGATTCGGTAGACGCCATCGGCAAAGGTGTTGTTGAAGCCGTGCACATAGATCACCGCATCGCGCTGCCCCAGGGCGAGGGCGCGCAAGTCCGGGGCCAGCTGAGTGCGAAACGCTGCGGCCGAGACGAACCGATCCTCTTGCAGGGTCACGAAGTGCCGGGCAGGGTCAAGGCTGTCGCGGCCCGGATGCTCGATCTGGCCCGGCACATGCGCAGGCGGGATCGAGACGACGTATCTGGCATAGCTGATATCGGGCGACCGCTCGGCCAGAAACGGCCCGCCATCGGCTGCGGCGCGGGTGGTGCCGACAAAGACAGTGCGTGGCTCGCCAACCCCGGCGGAGCCCGGCACCAGTGCGATCATCCCCCGTGGCGCGCAGGCCGAGACGGCAGCACCGGTCAGACCGACAAGGACAGCGCGTCGGGTTTGCATCGGCTTCGCCTTTCAATCGCGCCGGCGAAATTGCCCCGCGACTTTTTGTGGACCATCCCCGCCGAGCCCCGATCCCCGATGACCCAGGGCCGCTCGCAGACCCCAGCTATGTCTGAGGCGCCTTCCCGGGCAGCGGCGGTTTTGTCCGCCGCGACCTGAGGACCGACCATTTCTTCTTGCGCGCGGTCATCTCGGCATTGATCGCGCCGCCCAGCAGCACCGCCCAGACCGACAGATATAGCCACATCAACAGCGCCGCCACCGCGCCGATCGAGCCATAGATCCGGTTGTAGCTGTCGAAATTCGCCAGATAGGTGGAAAACGCGAAACTGACCGCCGACCACGACAGCGTCGCCACCACCACGCCGACGCTGACCCAGGGGCGACCCGCCTCGTGCGACAGGTTTGGGCCGAACCGGTAGAGAATCGACAGACAGGTGAACACCAACAGCGTCATCGCGACCCAGGGCAGGACTGACAGCAGCCACGCCTCAACCGGGCCAAGCGTCAGGTAGCCGAGGATCAGCGGCACCGCGACCACCGTCGTCAGCCCAACGAACAGCGCCAGGATCAGCGCGAAGGTCAGCACCACATCGACGCCCCAGCCCCAAAGCAGCCCGCGTGGCGTGCTGCGGTTGACCACATCCAGCCCCTGGATCAGCGCAGAAACCCCGGCCCGGACGGCGTAAAGCGCGATCAGCGTTGATACCAGCGTCGCCCAACCAAGCGTTGCGCCGGACGTCGACAGCAGGCCGATCACCTGATCGCGGACCAGCTGAGCCGCACCAGGCGGCAGAAACTGCTCGCCGACCTCCAGATATTCGGTGATGACCACCGGGTCAGATACCAGGCTCCAGATCGCGATGCTGGCGGCAAGGCCGGGAAACACCGCGAACATCGCGTAGAACGCCACGCCCGCCGCCAAGAGGCCGAAATGTCCCTCGCCGACGCGCGACCAGACGGCGGCAAGAAAATTCCAGAAGCGTCGAAGCGATTTCTGCATGGCGCCGACCTTGCCCTGCGCCCGGCCCCAGTGCAACGTGCGGCCCGTCGTCGACCCCATAATTACGCAAGCCGGAGACTGCCATGACCTATACCCCCGCCGAGGACCGCTATTCCCGCATGACCTATCGCCGCTGCGGCGGGTCCGGGGTCAGGCTGCCCGCAATTTCGCTGGGCCTCTGGCACAACTTTGGCCACGATACGCCGCATCAGACCAAGCGTGAGCTGTGCCGCACCGCCTTTGACGGCGGCATCACGCATTTCGACCTGGCCAACAATTACGGCCCGCCGCCGGGCAGCGCCGAAGCCGTGGTCGGGGAAATCCTGCGAACCGATTTGCGCGGCTACCGCGACGAGCTGATCATTTCATCCAAGGCCGGCTATCTGATGTGGCCGGGGCCATACGGCGAGATGGGCAGCCGGAAATATCTGATTGCCTCGTGCGATGCCTCGCTGAAACGGCTGGGCCTTGATTACGTCGACATCTTCTATTCGCACCGCTTCGATCCCGACACGCCGCTGGAGGAAACGATGGGCGCGCTGGATCACATCGTGCGCTCGGGCAGGGCACTTTATGCGGGCATTTCCAGCTACAATTCAGAACGCACCAAACAGGCGGTGGCGATCCTGAAAGACCTCGGCACGCCCTGCCTGATCCATCAGCCCAGCTACAACATCCTGAACCGCTGGGTCGAACGTGACGGGCTGAAGGCGACACTGACCGATCTGGGCATCGGCTCGATCGCGTTCACGCCGCTGGCGCAGGGCATCCTGACCGGCAAATACCTGAACGGCATCCCCGAAGGCAGCCGTGCGGCGCAGGGCAAAAGCCTGAACCCCGCCACGATCACCGACCGGGCGCTGGCCTCGGTCAAGGCGCTGGGCGACATCGCCGAGGCGCGCGGTCAGACGCTGGCGCAGATGGCCATCGCCTGGGTACTGCGCGACGGCGGCATCACCACGGCCCTGATCGGCGCGTCGAAGCCCAGCCAGATCACGGATTGTTGCGGGGCTGTCGGAAATCTGGAGTTCACTAAGGCGGAACTGGATCAGATCGACCGCATTTCTTCCGAGGAAGATATCAACCTTTGGGCGCGGTCGAGCGAATCAGAGTGATTGGCTTTCGCGCGAAGGATAGTCTAACGCTGTGATGTAACGATTCCAGTCTGGGGGCAGGCGATTGGCGAGGCTTTCACGGCCAGCAAGGCGAGCGGTTTGCGCGGTTTTTGCCGCGTTTCTTGTCGTTGCCCCGGTAAGTTCGCAGGAGGCGGCGCTGACTGCCCCCGGCGCGTCCGAAGATCTGACCGAAATCCTGCGCGCCGCCTCGCTGGTTCTGTCGACACTCGGCGAAGGCCAGGTGCCGGTGACCGATGTGATGGCTGCGGCGCGCGCCGATTACGGACGGCTTCTGGGGCGGCTTTATGCCGAGGGGCATTATTCCGGCGTCATCACGATCAAGGTCGACGGACGCGAGGCGGCGACGATCCCGGTGCTGGAGGATCCGACCCGCATAGGGCGCGTCGACATTACCGTGCAGCCCGGCCCGCAGTTCCGCTTTTCCCGCGCCGAGATCACGCCGCTGGCACCGGGCACCGAACTGCCACCCGAGTTCGCGGTGGGCGAACCGGCGCCGTCCGACGTGATCGCCGATGCCGTGGGCGCCGCCGTCGATGGCTGGCGCGATATTGGTCACGCCAAGGCCGAAGCCTCGGGTCAGGATATCACCGCCAACCACGCCGCAGCCCTTCTGTCCGCCCGGGATCAAGTCTGACCCGGGCGTCGCCTGCGCTTCGGGCGACTGGACATCACCGGCAACCAGCGGGTCCGCACCGAGAGGGTGCGCGCCATCGCGGGCCTGCCCGAGGGCGAGGTGTTTTCGCCCGAAGACCTGCGCCGCAGCGCCGAACGTCTGCGCCGGTCGGGCGCGTTCCGGTCGGTCACGCTGAGCGAGGCCGACGACGCTGGCCCCGGCGATCTGATCGGCATCACCGCACTGGTCGAAGAGGAAAAGCCCCGCCGTTTGGGCTTTGGCGCCGAGGTGTCCACCACCGAGGGCCTGATGGTCTCGGGCTTCTGGCTGCACCGCAATCTGCTGGGTGGGGCCGAACGCCTGCGCCTCGAGGCCGAGGTTGCCGGGATCGGCGGCATGACAGGCGGCGAGGATTACCGCGTCTCGGCCAGCTTTTCGCGCCCCGCCACCTTTACCCCCGACACCTCGCTGACCTTCGATATTCTGGCCGAACAAAGGTTCGAGCCGGACTTCGATCTGACCGCGTTCCAGATCGGCGGCGGATTGGCGCATATATTTTCCGACACGCTGTCGGGTGCGGTGTCGCTGAACTATCGCCAGTCGCGGGTCGAGGATGTGGCGGGCACGACGGATTTCCAGACCGTGGAATTGCCGGTCTCGCTGACCTGGGACACGCGCGACGACCGGCTGAACCCGACCACGGGCTTTTACATCGATGCCGAGGCGATGCCGTTCCTGGGCCTTGAGACAACCGGATCGGGCGCGCGTCTGACCGCCGATGCGCGGGCTTATCGCGGCTTTGGCAGTGACGACCGGTTCGTCGCGGCGGCGCGGGTGCAGATCGGTGCCATCGTCGGCCCGACGCTGGAGGAAACGCCGCGCGATTACCTGTTTTATTCCGGCGGTGGCGGCACCGTGCGCGGCCAGGAATACCAATCGCTGGGGGTCACGGCGCTGCCCGGCGGCGTGCGTTCTGGCGGGCAGCAGTTTCTGGGCGTTCAGGCCGAATTGCGCGCCCGTGTCACCGAAAAGATCGGCGTCGTGGCGTTTTACGATTGGGGTTATGTCGCCACCAACGAGGGCGATTTTGACGGCAGCCATGCCGGTGCCGGCCTCGGGTTGCGCTACGATACCGTGATCGGCCCGATCCGTCTGGATGTCGCTGCTCCGGTATCGGGCGACGGTGATGGCGTGCAGATCTACATCGGTATCGGACAGGCGTTTTGAGGGCGCTTCGCTCCATATGCCTTGCCGCAGGACTGTTGCTGGCGCCCGCCGCTTTCGCCCAGGACACGTCCGAGGCTGACCGCGGTTTTCTGACCGAGTTCATCGAAGAGAAAATCTCGGGCGTTGGCCGCGAGGTGCGGATCGTCGGCTTTGACGGCGCGCTGTCGTCGCGCGCGACCTTCGACGAGATGACCATCGCCGATGCGCAGGGCGTCTGGCTGACAATCCGTGACGGCGCGATCCAGTGGAACCGTTCGGCGCTGATCCGCGGCCGGGTCGAGGTCGGCGAATTGTCCGCCGCCGAGATCGAGGTGGCGCGCCTGCCGACCACCGAGACCGCCGGTCTGCCCGATGTCGCGGCCCCGGCATTCCGTATTCCCGATCTGCCGGTCTCGATCGAGATCGGCACGATCCGGGCCGAACGCACGATCCTGGGCGCGCCGCTTTTGGGCGATGAGATCGTGCTGTCGCTGGATGGCACCCTGTCGATTGCCGATGGCGAAGGCTCGGCCAAGCTGGCGGTCGAGCGGGTCGATGGCACGCGCGGCAGCCTGACGCTGGACGCGGCTTTCGTGAACGCGACCGAAACGCTGACCATCGACCTGGCGCTAAGCGAGCCCGAAGGCGGCATCGCGGCAAAGCTGTTGAACCTGCCCGGACAACCGGCGATGGACCTGGCTATCGAGGGCAACGGCCCGCTGTCGGATTTCACCGCGCAGGTGGCCCTTTCCTCGGACGGCGAAGACCGTCTGACCGGCCAGATCGCGCTGCGCGAGACGCCGCAGCCGCAAGCAGACCCCACGACCGCACCGCTGCCGCCCGAGCGCAGCTTTCTGGTCGATCTGTCCGGCGACCTTGCGCCGCTGTTCTTGCCTGAATACCGCGACTTCTTTGGGCCTGATGTGCGGCTTGTGGCGCGCGGCGTCCGCACATCCGAGGGCCGCACCCGGCTTGAGGAATTCAAGGTTGAGGCGGCGGCGCTGACGCTGGACGGCACGCTGGTCTTGGCCCCAGACGGTCTGCCCGAGGCGTTTTCCTTTACCGGCGAGATTGCAGCGCCGGACGGCTCGCCGGTCACCTTGCCGATGAAAGCGCCGCCGACCCGGATCAGTCAGGCCTCGTTGCAACTGACCTTCGATGCGGAAAAGGGCGATGCCTGGTCAGGCTCGATCGCGATGCGGGATTTCGAGCGCGCGGGCGACAAGATCGGTCTCGTCGCCATCGCCGCAGGCGGTGAGATCATCCGCGAGACCACGCCCGGCGCCGGCAACGCCTTGACCGCGCGGGCAAATATCGAGGCGCGGCAGATCGTGCTGGCCAACCCCGCCCTAGATCAGGCTATCGGGCGCAAGCTGGACGCCGTCGCCGACGTGCGCTGGCGCGAGGGCGAGCCGGTTCAGATGACCAACCTCGTGGCCGAGACCGAGACGGCGCGGCTGACGGCGACAGCGACGCTTGGCGCCTTCGCCGAAGGTCTGCCACTGACGATCAAAGGCTCGGCCAACCTGGACGATCTTTCGGTCTTCTCGGCCCTTGCCAACCGGCCGTTGGGCGGCCGTCTGGTGCTGGCGCTGAACGGCACCTCGACATTGCTTGACGCCCGGTTCGATCTGCGTGCCGGGGGTGCCGGGCGTGATCTTGCCGTCGGCATCGACATCCTCGACGGAATCATTGCCGGGCAGTCGCGCCTGAAGATCGACGCCCGGCGCGATGAGGCCGGTATCACGCTGCGCGAATTCGAGGTGCTCACCGACGTCTCGCGCATCGCCGCTGCGGGTGTGGTGCAGGCCGGGAAGACCTATCTGACCGCGTCGGCGCGGCTTGAAGACGTCAGCATCGCGTTGCCGCAACTGTCCGGCCCGGCGAACCTGAGCGCCGAAATTCGCGAGTCGTCACTTGGCGTCTACGACGTGAAGGCGACGGGCGAGGGGCCGGGGCAGGCGATCCTGGCCTTCGACGGGACCTTGCGCGAAGCGGTGGACGGCGCGCTGACAGCTGGCGGCAAGCTGAACGCCGAGATCGGATCGCTGGCCGCCTACGCCAAGCTGGCCGGGCAGGATATCGGCGGCGCGGTGACGCTGGAGGCCACCGGGAATGCGGCGCTGAACGATGGCGATTTCGACCTGACGCTGGCCTTGAACGGTGAAAACCTGACCACCGGGCAGGAGATTCTCGACAACGTGCTGCGCGGACGGGCGCGGGTGACCGCCGATGTCGCTCGCGCGGGCGAGGCGATCACGCTGCGCGAGTTCCGGATCACCACCGAAACCGCGCGCGCCTCGGCGACCGGGCAACTTCTGGCGGGGGCAACCCGGCTGGATGCAACCGCCGAGCTGATCGATACCAGTCTTGTTGTTCCCGGCCTGAGCGGCCCGCTTGCGGTCACTGCCGAGGTCAGCGAAACCGCGCCACAACTGTACGCCGTCACTGCCTCGGGCACCGGGCCGGGATCGGCCAATGCGCGCATTGATGGCAGCGTTCGCTACGATCCGGAAGGTGAACGCAGCGCCGAAGGCCGCCTGACCGCGCGGGTCACCTCGTTGTCGCCCTATTCGCAACTGGCCGGTCAGTCGCTTGGCGGGTCGGCGGCGCTCGAGGCGTCAGGCATGGCGGTGCTGGGTGGCGATTTCAACCTCGACCTGGATTTGAGTGCCCAGAACCTGACGACGGGCGATCCGACGCTGAACAAGCTGTTGCGCGGCACCGCCCGGCTTGAGGCGGATGCTCAGCGTGTCGGCGAGGTCACCACGATCCGCACCTTCCGCCTGACCTCGCCGGAACTGACCGCCGATCTGACCGGCACGCTGGGCCGCGTCGAAGGCCGGATCGTGGGCGATGCGCGGTTGCGGAACCTGGCCATCTTTGCCCCCGATTTCCCCGGGCCGTTGAACGCGACGGGCGTTCTCAGCCGGGGCACCGACGGCAGTTGGGCCACCGATATCACCGCCACCGGGCCGGGCAATACAAGGGTCGCGATCGAGGGCAGCGCCGGGCCAATGGGCAAGGTCGTCGATCTTGATATCACCGGCGAGGCGCCGGTGGGTCTGGCCAACGCCACCATCGCGCCGCGCGCGGTGCAGGGCCGGGCCAGCTTTGATCTGGCGATGCGCGGGCCGTTGGCCCTGTCCTCGCTGTCGGGTCGGGTCACCACGTCTGGCGCGCGTCTGGTCGCGCCGACCTATGGCATCGCCCTGGGAAATATCGGCGGCACCCTCACTCTGTCCGACGGTCGCGCCAGCGTCGATCTGGCCGGTGTGGTCGACAGTGGCGGCGGGCTGACGGTATCGGGCTCGCTCGGGCTGGCGGCGCCGAACGCTGCTGACCTGAGGATCGGGCTGGCGAACGTGGTTTTCGTCAAACCGGATCTCTTCAAGACCGATGTGAGCGGCGCGATTTCGGTGACCGGGCCCTTGGCCGGAGGCGGTCTTGTGGCCGGTGTGCTGAACCTCGGCGAGACCGAGGTTCGGATCGCGGCGACCGGCCTTGGCACCGGCGACGATATTCCCGGCCTGCGGCATCTGAACGATTCAAGGGCGGTCGAGCTGACCCGGATTCGCGCCGGCATCGACGAAGGGGGCGGGTATGGTGCCTCGGACGGCGGCGGTGGCGATCGCCGACCGATGGCGCTTGACCTGGTGATCCGCGCGCCGACGCGCATCTTTGTGCGCGGCCGCGGTCTGGATGCCGAGTTCGGCGGCCAGTTGCGCCTGGGCGGCACGACATCGGATGTGGTGCCGCAGGGCCAGTTCGACCTGATCCGGGGGCGACTGGATATCCTTGGGCGGCGGCTGGCGCTGGACGAGGGGCTGGTCCGGCTGCAGGGCTCGTTCGATCCTTATATCCGCATCGTGGCCACCACCGAAGCGGAAGACATCACCGTGCGGATCGCCCTTGAGGGCTTTGTGTCCGACCCCGAAATCAGCATTTCAAGCCAGCCCGAACTGCCCGAGGACGAGGTGCTGGCGCGGCTTTTCTTCGGCAAGGGCCTGTCGGAACTGTCGCCGGTTCAGGCGATCCGTCTGGCCTCGGCGGTTGCCGAACTGGCGGGCCGGGGCGGCGGCGGCATCGTGAACCGCCTGCGCGAGAATTTCGGGCTGGACGATCTGGACGTGACCACCGATGCCGAGGGCAATGCGGCGGTCCGCGCCGGGCGCTATGTTTCGGAAAACGTCTACACCGAGGTCACTGTGGGCTCTGAAGGCAAGGCTGACATCTCGATCAACCTTGATCTGTCGCGGTCGCTGACCGTGAAAGGCAGCGTCGATTCGGACGGCGATACCTCGCTCGGGATTTTCTTCGAACGGGATTACTAGGCGATGCGGCATCTGTTCGCAGCATTCGCGCTGCTTGCGGCGCCTGCCCTTGCCGCCGATCTGCCGCGCGCTGTCACCGATGCTGACTACCGCCCGGTCCGGATCGCCGAGGCCAGGCTGGGCCAATTGCTGTTCTGGGACCCGATCCTGTCGGGCAATCGCAACATCTCGTGCGGCACCTGTCATCATCCGCGCTTTGGCACGTCGGACGGCCTGTCGCTGGGCATAGGCGAGGGCGGCCTCGGCCTTGGGCCGGATCGCAAGGCCGATGCCGCAAACCTGCCGGAACGGCGCATCACCCGGAACGCGACCGCGCTTTTCAACCTCGGTGCGCATGAGTTCACGGTGATGTTCCACGATGGCCGGATTGAGGCCGATCCTGCCCGACCTTCGGGCCTCCGGACCCCGATGGAGGACGAGATGGTGGCGGGCTTCGCCTCGCTCCTGTCGGCGCAGACAATGTTTCCGGTGTTGTCGTCAGATGAAATGGCCGGGCATTACTCCGAGAACGAGGTGTCGCGCGCGGTTCGTCAGGGCCTGATCACCGGTGATGGCGGCGCCTGGGCCCTGATCGCGGCGCGGGTCGCGGGTATCGCCGAATATCACCAGATGTTCGACGCCACCTATCCCGAGATCGTCGCTGGCCGCCCGCTTGCCTTCACCGACATCTCGAACGCCATCGCCTCCTTCGTCGAACACGAATGGCGCGCCGATGCGGCGCCGTTCGATGCCTATCTGCGTGGCGAGGCCCGCCTTGCCCCTGATGCGGACGCGGGCATGGCGTTGTTCTACGGCGATGCGGGCTGTGCGACCTGCCATGCCGGCCCGTTCCAGACCGACCACGGCTTTCACGCGATGGGTACGCCGCAGATCGGCCCCGGCAAGGCCGAGCGGTTCGAGGCGCATGCCCGCGATACCGGCCGGATGCGGGTGACGGGCCGCGCGCAGGACGCCTATGCGTTCCGCACGCCGTCGCTGCGCAATGTTCTGGCGACTGGTCCCTGGGGCCATGCGGGCGGGCACTCCGATCTCGCGGCCTTCCTGCGCCATCATGCCGATCCGGTTGCCGGGCTGACGGCGTATCAGCCGCAGGCCGTTCTGTCGGAGTTCATGGCCGCCAAGCCCGATTTCGCGATACTGGATGACGCGTCTGAACGCGATGCGATCAGCGCATCGGTGACGCTGGCGCCGGTGAAGCTGAGCGAAGGCGAGATCGGTCAGCTTATGGCCTTTCTCGCCACCCTGACCGATCAGGCGGCAATCGACGGGCGGCTTGGTATTCCAACAAGCGTTCCAAGCGGGCTATCGGTGGATCGTTGACGCGCCGTTGGGCCCCCGCCCGAACCAAGCACGCCGCCCGGAATCAAGGCCCGGTACTGGCCGCCGCTAGGGTGACGTTAGTGTGGCGATTGAAGTAGGGCGGGGTTTGGCCATAAAGCGGCGACCAATTGCGTTGCTGCGGCAGCCCGCGGTCAGTCGCTGCCCTCAGTTGCGCCCTTGAACGCGCTAAACCACCACGTCCATCGCCCGCTGTGCGCCGACACCGAAAACCCGCTTGTAGCGCGTAATTTCATCCTCGGTCCCCATCGCCTTCAGCGGATTATCCGACAGCTTCACCGTCGGCCGCCCGTTCGCCGCCACCGCCTTGCAGACCAGGCTGAACGGCGCCAGCGCGTCACCCGGCACCAGCCCCCGGAAATCGTTGGTCAGCAAGGTGCCCCAACCGAAGCTGACCTTCACCCGTCCGGCAAACCGCGCCTGCAGTTCCGCGATCTTCTCGACGTCCAGCCCGTCGGAGAAGATCACCAGCTTGTCGCGCGGGTTCTCGCCGCGAGATGTCCACCACGCAATCGCGGCCTCGGCCCCAGCATCCGGATCGCCGCTGTCGATCCGGATGCCGGTCCAGGCGGCCAGCCAGTCGGGCGCATTGGCCAGAAAACCCGCAGTGCCATAGGTGTCGGGCAGCATGATCCGCAGGTTACCGTCATGTTCCTCGTGCCAGTCGGCCAGCACCCGGTAGGGCGCCTCGGCCAGTTCGGCATCGGTTTCCGCCAGCGCGGAATAGACCATTGGCAGTTCATGCGCGTTGGTGCCGATCGCCTCAACCTCGCGGTGCATCGCGATCAGGCAGTTCGAGGTGCCGACGAACTTGTCGCCCAAGCCTTCCAGCATCGCCTGCACGCACCAGTCCTGCCAGAGGAACGAATGCCGCCGCCGGGTGCCGAAATCGGCCAGCCGCAGCCCGTCAATGCCGCGCAGATGCTCGACCTTTTCCCACAGCTTGGTCATCGCGCGGGCGTATAGAACCTGCAGCTCGAACTTGCCCATCTGGCGCAGGACGGTGCGCGAGCGCAGCTCCATTAGCACCGCCAGGGCCGGGATTTCCCACATCATCACCTCGGGCCACTTGCCCTCGAAGGTCAGCTCGTATTGCCCGTCGCGGCGTTCCAGATGGTAGGGTGGCAGGCGCAGCGCCTCGAACCATTCCATGAAATCCGGGGTGAACATCTGACGCTTGCCGTAAAACGTGTTGCCGCGCAGCCAGGTGCTTTCACCACGCGACAGGCCAAGCGTCCGGATATGGTCAAGCTGCTCGCGCAACTCGCCCTCGTCGACCAGGTCGGCCAGACGGATCGATTTGGTCCGGTTGATCAGGCTGAAGGTCACCGTGGTGTCGCGCTTGTTGCGGAACACCGACTGCGCCATCAACAGCTTGTAGAAATCGGTGTCGATCAGTGACCGGACGATCGGGTCGATCTTCCATTTGTGGTTGTAGACGCGCGTCGCGATATCGACCATCGGCTTTCCCCTGTTCTGCCTCGCCTCTTACGCGAAGCAGGCGGGGTGGGTCAAAGCCGGATCGGCGGCTTGCGTGGTTTCGGAGCGCGCACGGCAGAGGTTTGGCGGCGCCCGGTGACGACATCGCCGATCATCGAGGCGGCGGGGGCGGTGCCCTGTTCGGCGGCGACTGCGGCGGCGGCGCGCAGAATCTCGCCGATCAGCGTCGCCTTCTGCACCGGTTTGGTGGCAAAGCCGTCAAAGCCTGCGGCGACACAGGCGCGGCGGTCTTCCTCAAAGCTGTTGGCGGTCAGCGCGATGATCGGGCATCTTGGCCCGGCCCGGCGACGTTCGATCTCGCGGATCGCGCGAAGCGCCTCAAAGCCGTTCATCCCCGGCATTGACAGATCCATCAGCACGATGTCGGGCGTCGCTTCCAGAAATGCGGCGACTGCGGCAGAGCCGTCGACGGCGACGACCACCTCGAAACCTTCCGGCCGCAGCATCCGCTCGACGATCAGGACGTTGGTGCGATTGTCCTCGGCCAGCAGGATCACCGGCATCGGCCCATCGGATCCGGTCTGGGCGACGGCGGCCTTTTGCGCCAGAACGGGCGTGAGGGCCGCAGGTGCCGCAGTTTCCGCAGCGGCCGCGTCGAGTGTCGTGCGCAGCGAAAAGACCGAGCCTGCGCCGTCCTGCGAGGTGACCTCAAGATCGCCACCCATCTCTTGTGCCAGACGCCGTGAGATGGTCAGGCCAAGTCCGGTGCCACCGAATTTGCGGCCGATGCCTTCGCCCGCTTGCGTGAAGCTGTCGAAGATCGCGTCGATCCGGTCGGCGGGAATGCCGATGCCGGTGTCGGCCACCGACAACCTGATCTCTTCGCGTGACGCGGTACCCCTGCCGATACGGCGACTGAGCAGCGAGATTGTCACTGACCCGGCCTCGGTGAACTTGATCGCATTGCCGACCAGGTTCAGCGCGATCTGCCGCAGCCGCCCGTCATCGGCCATCACCATCGGTCCGCCGGCCACAGGCAGGCGCAGGTTCAGCCCGATCCCCTTGGCGCGCGCCGCCGGACGCAGCAATTCGACCGCGCCCGTCACACAGGCGGACAGATCCACCCGCTCGCGCGCAAAGACCACCGCGCCCGCCTGCAGGCGGGACAGGTCGAGAATGTCGTTGATGATCGCCAACAGCGCCTTGCCGGACTGCACGATGGTATCGACGTATAGTTCCTGATCGCTGTCGAGCGAGGTGTCGGCCAACAGTTCCGCCGTGCCGATCACGCCGTTCATCGGGGTCCGGATCTCGTGGCTCATCGTGGCCAGGAACCGTGTCTTGGTCTGTGCTGCCTCTTCGGCGCGGGCGCGGGCCTCGGCCAGTTCCGCCTGATGCGCCTTGGCCTCGGTGATGTCACGCTCAACCGCGATCATGATGGCAGGCGTACCCGGCGAGGCCGGGATCGGTGTCAGGCTCGCTTCGATCCACAACGGATCACCGGATTTGGTATGGGTTTTCAACTCGCCCCGGTACTCGCGCATGTCGCGCCGTGCCGCGATCAGTGCCTTGGTGCCCTCGGGGTCGATCTGATCGTCCGGGATGACATCCTCGATACGCCGGCCAACAATCTCGGACGCCGAAAATCCGGTGATCCGGCAGAAGGTTTCGTTGACCCAGTCGACCATTCCGGTTTCGGTATAGATGATGACGCCATCGTTCGCATGCCGCGCCACCAGTGCCAGACGCCAGGCCTCGGCATTCTTTTCGTCCAGCGCCTGGCGGGCCAGCGCCAGGCGTCCGTTCTCTTCCAGGATATGCCATTGATCGGCCAGCCTCAGGTCATGTGTCCGCACTGTGAACCGGATGTAGTTCACGGTGACGAAGGCCAGCGTCAGGCTGGCGACAAGGTCGTAGCCGTGGCTGCCGGAAAGCCAGTCGGCAATCGGATAGAGCGTGAAGGTCTGAACCTGCAAAGCGGCAAAGCCGACACAATAGATCGTCAGCTTTGCCAGTGCTATTGTGCGTTCGGCGCGAATCGAGACACCGGCGTCCATTGCCGCTCCGGCCAGAAACACCGCTGCCAGAAATTCGCTTTCGCCATCGTCGCCCAGAACCCAGACCACAGCGACAGCCGCAATCGTCGCCAGCGCGTGAACGATTCCGACCAGCCGGGCCAGGCGACGGGCGCGCAAAAGATCGACATCGGGCAGGTCGATCCGCGCGACAATGCGGCGCAGCACGATCACTTCGAGGGATTCGCCGATCAGCAACAGCATGACGGCGTAAAGCCCTAAGAGGGGCTCGTGCAGGAATCCAAATGTCGCGGATCCAGCAATGCCGACGGCGACGCGCACCCGGATCTGATTGAGACGACCGCGGCAGTAGCGCAAGAACAGGCCTTCGGCCGAATTGCGCTGGTGAAAACGGTCCATCGCGTCGCCGGCCAGCTGATCCTCAATTGCCGTCACTGCCATCCGCTTTACGCTCTGCCCGTCCGCGCCCCGTCGAGGCCATCCGAAAACTGGCTAACGAAAAAGCGTTAACGGTAGGTCAAAACCGGTCTAGCCGATCAGCCGGACCCCGGATTTCTTCATCTCGGCACGTGCCTGGACCAGTGAGCCGTCAAGGTCGATCGCCCGGCAAAGTGCCTCATCCACCGTCACATCAAAGCCCAGTCGCGCCGCATCCAGCGCC
The DNA here is from genome assembly GCA_037968375.1 of Paracoccaceae bacterium. Classification (GTDB taxonomy): domain Bacteria; phylum Pseudomonadota; class Alphaproteobacteria; order Rhodobacterales; family Rhodobacteraceae; genus CANNFR01. The sequence goes on from JBBKVJ010000142.1 coordinate 23,649, forward strand.
GAGTAGTTCACGCAAAAATCGGTGGCCAGCCCGACCAACGTCAGCGTGGTGACACCGCGCGAGCGCAGATATCCCTCCAGCCCGGTCGGCGTTGTCCGGTCATTCTCGAAGAATGCCGAATAGCTGTCGATCGCGGGCCGGAACCCCTTGCGGATAATCATGTCGGCCCGGTCGGTTTCAAGTGCGGCATGGAACAGCGCGCCGTCGCTGCCCTGCACGCAATGCACCGGCCACAGAACCTGCGGGCCATAGGGCATCTGGATCACCTCGAACGGCGCCGCGCCCGGATGCATGGTGGCGAAAGAGAGGTGGTTGGCCGGGTGCCAGTCCTGGGTCAGGATCCGCACCCTGAACTCGCCCAACGCCGCGTTGATCCCGGCGACGATCCTGTCGCCCTCGGCCACGGCCAGCGCGCCACCGGGGCAGAAATCATTCTGCACGTCGATCACGATCAGGGCTTCGGTCTTGTCGCGCATCGGGGCCTCCTTGGGTCAGCACCCAGATTTGCGCGTCTCATCGGTCGGGGTCAACCAGGCGGACACCTTATTGCGAATAATTCGCATTAGCATTGACTTTCCGCGAACGGTTCGCATATCTGACCAAGGCAGAACACACGCTGCCGCAACCAACGGGATATAATGTGACCCTGACCAGAAGGTCCTTGCTTACCAGCGGTGCCGCCACCGCGATCACCGGCGCGATTGCCCGCCCCGGCTGGGCCGCGGAGCCGCTGAAGATCGTCGCGACCACCGGCATGATCGCCGACGCCACCGCCCGCATCGCGGGTGATCTGGCCGAGGTGCGCGGCCTGATGGGCCCTGGCGTCGATCCGCACGCGTACCGCCAGACCCGCACCGACATCGCCGCGATGGTTCGCGCCGATTTGGTTTTGTGGCACGGGCTGTATCTTGAGGCGCAGATGGAGGAGTTCTTTGCCGATCTGGCCGGGCGCACCACCGTTGTTCCGGTGGCCGAGGTTCTGCCGCGTGAGGTCCTGATCGGCCACGCCCAATACGACGGCCGCTACGATCCGCACGTCTGGATGGCGCCGCCGCTTTGGGCAAAGGTGATGCCCGGGGTCCGCGACGCGCTTGCCGCCACGCGCCCCGGGGATGCCGCCACCTTTGCCGCCAATACCGATGCCTATCTCGCCGACATTTTCCGCCTTTCGAGCTATGCCGAATCGGTTCTGGGCACCGTGCCGCCCGAGGCGCGCGTGCTGCTGACCGCGCATGATGCGTTTGGCTATTTCGGCCGCGCCTACGGGTTCGAGGTGATCGGCATTCAGGGCATCTCGACCGAAAGCGAGGCCGGGCTGAACCGAATCGGCGAACTGGTCGAGATGATCGTCGCCCGGCAGATCAAGGCGGTGTTCGTCGAAAGTTCGGTCTCGGATCGCAACATCCGGGCGCTAATCGAAGGCGCCGCGGCGCGCGATCACAAGGTCCGGATCGGCGGCGAGCTGTTCTCGGACGCGATGGGTGCGCCCGGCACCTACGAGGGCACGTATCTGGGCATGATCGACCACAACATCACCACCATCACCGCCGCCCTTGGCGGCACCGTTCCGGCACGTGGAATGGACGGAAAACTGTCGGCGGGTTTCTAGATGGACACGCTGGGACTGGCCGCTTTACAAAGCGAGACGCTGACGGAAAACCTGGCGGAAAGCCCGCTGGCGATCCGGGGCCTGACGGTATCCTACGGCCAGAAACCGGCGGTGTTCTCGGTCGACATGACGGTCGAAGACCACTCGATGACCGCGATCATCGGCCCGAACGGTGCCGGGAAATCGACCCTGCTCAAGGCTGCGCTGGGCATCATTCCACGCCTGTCGGGCACCGCCACCGTCTATGGCCAACCTGTTGCCGAGGCGCTGGCGCGGGTCGCCTATGTCCCGCAACGTGCCAGCGTCGACTGGGATTTCCCGACCCGGGTGATCGACGTCGTGCTGATGGGCCTGTCGCGCGAACTGGGCCTGTTGCAGCCGGTCCGCGCCCGCCACCGCGCCCGCGCCGAGGATTGCCTGGCCCGAGTTGGCATGGAGGCCTTCGCCACCCGGCAGATCGGCCAGCTGTCCGGTGGCCAGCAGCAGCGCGTCTTTCTGGCCCGGGCGTTGGCACAGGGGGCTGACCTTTACCTGCTGGACGAACCCTTCGCGGGCGTCGATGCCGCCACCGAAAAGGCGGTGATCGGTGTTCTGAAGTCGCTCCGCAAGGAAGGTCGCACAGTCGTCGCCGTGCACCACGACCTCTCGACCGTGCGTGACTATTTCACCCACGCGCTTCTCCTCAACATTCACAAGGTGGCCGAGGGTCCGGTGGACAGCGCGTTCACGGCCGAGCATCTGCAGGCGGCATATGGCGGACGGCTGGCCACCGCGCAGATCAACCAGTTGGACCTGCGCGCGTAATGATCTGTACGCATGACGCCCTTCGGCAACTGGCGGACACACCGCGTGGGCGCGCAGATCGGCACTGCCAATCTTTGCGCGCCGCAAGGTCGTGCATGGGGGCCGGGCGAACCATCACCGGTCCCGGCTTTGGCATCGCCAAAGCCGGGACCGCGGGCGGTCCGCGCTGATGCTGTTCGACGCGCTGACCCTGCAGCTTGGCTATAACGCCACCCTCGTCGCCATCGGCGCCGCCCTTCTGGGCATCGCCGCAGGCGCCACCGGCACGTTTCTGTTCCTGCGCAAACGCGCGCTGGTCTCGGATGCGATAAGCCACGCCACGCTGCCCGGCGTCGGCCTGGCCTTCATCGTGATGGTGGCACTGGGCGGTGACGGGCGCAGCCTGCTTGGCCTGATGATCGGCTCTGCCACCTCCGCCGCACTCGGCCTTCTCGCCGTGCACTGGATCTCGACCCGCACGCGGCTGGCCGAAGATGCCGCCATCGGCGCGGTGTTGTCGGTGTTCTTCGGGGCGGGCATCGTGCTGCTGACGGTGATCCAGACGATGGAAACCGGGCGGCAAGCTGGCCTTGAAAGTTTCCTCCTGGGCGCCACCGCAGGCATGCTGTTCTCCGACGCCGTGACCATCGCGGTGGGTGGAGCGATCACGCTGGCCCTTGTCATCCTGCTGCGCCGCCCGATGACGCTGGCCGCGTTTGACCCGACCTTCGCCGCGACGACGGGGATGAACCTGCGCGCCATCGATCTTGCCACGATGGGACTGGCCCTTGCCGTCACCATCATCGGGCTGAAGATCGTCGGCCTGATCCTGATCGTCGCCCTTTTGATCATTCCCGCCGTCACCGCGCGGTTCTGGACCGACCAGAGCGACCGGATGGTCGTGCTGGCGGGCGTCTTCGGCGGCCTTGCAGGCTATATAGGTGCGGCGATTTCGGCCTCGGCCCCGGCGCTGCCCACCGGCCCGATCATCGTGCTGGTGGCGACGGCGCTCTTCGCCACATCGTTGTTCCTTGCCCCCGACCGGGGGCTGTTGGCGGCACTGGTCCGGCACCTGCGTTACCGCCGCCTGGTGCATATCCGGCAGGGCCTTTTGGCGCTGGCGCAGGGCCTGCCGATCTATGAACGCTACAGCCTGCACCTCCTGGTCAAGGCCGGTCTCGCTCGCCGCGATGGCGTCGCCACACCCGAAGGCCGCGCTGAGGCTGCAAAGGCACTGCGCGACGAGGCGCGTTGGGCCGCTGCCCGTCAGGGCCAATCCTTCGAGGCCGCCGCCGCGCTATACGACGGTCTGCGCCCGCTGGAATCGGTGCTGACACCGGACGAGCTTGCCGGTATCGATGCCCGCCTTGGCCCGCCAAAGGGAGTGCCCGGCTGATGGGCGAGGAATTCGTCATCCTGTCGCTGGTGCCACTGCTGATCGGCATTCTTGCCGCCAGTGCTTGCGCGCTGCCTGGCAACTTTCTGATCCTGCGGCGTCAGGCGCTGATCGGCGATGCAATCAGTCATGTCGTCCTGCCCGGTATCGTCGCCGCGTTTCTGGTAACCGGCGCGACCTCGGCGATGCCGATGCTGATCGGCGCCGCCCTTGCCGCCCTTGCCGCGGTCATCCTGATCGAGGCGGTCACAAGGCTGGGCAAGATCGAACCGGGTGCGGCGATGGGCGTCGTCTTTACCGCGATGTTTGCGGGCGGCGTGCTGCTTTTGGAGATGTCCGACACCTCCGCCGTTCACCTTGACGTGGAACACGCGCTGTACGGCAACCTTGAAAGCCTGATCTGGATCGAGGCCACCGGCTGGGCCTCGCTGACCGACCCCGCCGCTTTGGCGGGCCTGCCGCCCGAACTGGGCCGGATCGCACTGTCCGCCCTCTTCGTCAGCCTGTTCACCTTCATCCTCTGGCGCCCGCTGGCCCTTGCCACCTTCGACGAAGGCTTCGCCCGCACCCAGGGCGTGCCCACCGCCGCCCTCGGCCTGGCGCTGGTGATGGTCGCCGCCGTTGCCGCCGTTGCTGCCTTTGATGCGGTCGGCTCGATCATCGTCATCGCGATGTTCATCTGCCCGCCCGCCGCCGCAAGGCTGATGACCGACCGCCTCGGCCATCAGATCGCCTGGTCGGTCGGTTTCGCAACGCTGTCGGCGGTGCTGGGCTATGTCCTTGCGGGTTACGGCCCGCTTTGGCTTGGCGCCGACGATGCGGTCAGCGCGGCGGGCATGATCGCCACCGTCTCGGGCGCGATCCTTGGCGTGGCCTGCCTAGCGGGGCCAAGACGGCGCGGAGTTTCCGCCGCCTGAACGGCCTACATCTCGCCCGGAACAGCCGCTCTTGCGGCCCGGGCAGCGGATGACCGCCCCGTCACGCCGGAGGCGTGCCTGCGGCACGACGGTCAGCCGCTACGTTACCACCTGCGCGACGAACAAAGTTAGGAGATACTCGACCATAAAGCGGCGACCATTGGCGTCGCAAGCGGCGGCCCGCGGTCAGCCTCTGCCCTGCATTGTGCCCGGTTCGCCACCTACCGCAGCGGTGGCAACCGGCTGGCCTTCGACGCCGCCGGTGGCGCCTTTGCCTGCACCTCGCCGGGCGCGATCAGTATCGCGCGAAAATCATTCACATTGGTCAGCGTCGGCCCCGTCACAACCTGATCCTTGATCCGCGCAAAGAAGCCGTGGCTGTCATTCGCCTTTAGCGCCGCCTGCGGGTCCAACCCCAAAGCTGCCGCGCGCGCCAAGGTATCCGGCCCAACCATCGCGCCCGCAACTTCTGCCGCACCGTCCACGCCATCGGTGTCGCAGGCAATCGCGTTCACCCCGCTTGCACCCTTCAGCGCAATCGCCAGCGCCAGACAGAACTCGGCATTCGGCCCGCCGATGCCCGCGCCCCGCCGAGTCACCGTCAACTCGCCCCCCGACAGCAGCAATACCGGCGCATCGCCCGGTTTCAGCGCCGCCTTCACCTCGAACGCCATCATCGCCTGCGCTGCGGCCGCCTCGCGCGCCTCACCCTCCAGCGCGTCGCCCAGCAGACGTACTTCGATCCCCGCCGCCTCAGCCATTTCTGCAGCCGCCGCCAGCGATTGCGAAGGCGCCGCAAAGACGACATTCTCGACCCGCGACAGCCGTTCGTCACCGGGAGGAATAACGCCGCTTTGCCCTTGCAGAATTGCGTCCACCGAGGCCGACGCCGTGATCCCCCAGCGCTCAAGGATCGCCCGCGCATCACCGGGTGCAGAGGCATCGCCCACTGTCGGCCCCGAGCCGATGAACGCCGGATCGTCGCCCGGCACATCCGACAAGAGTAGTGCCAGCATCCGCGCGGGATACGCCGCTGCCGCCAGTTGCCCGCCCTTGACCCGGCTCAGATGCTTGCGCACCGCATTCATCTGCCCGATCGGTGCGCCCGAGGCTAACAATGCCTCGTTCACGCCGCGCTTTTCATCAAGTGTTATTTGCCCCGCAGGCGCCACCAACAGCGCCGAGGCCCCACCCGAAATCAGCGCCAGCACGAAGTCGCCCTCACCCAGCCCCGACAGCATCTGAAGCATCCGCAGCGTCGCCGCAGCGCCCCGCGCATCGGGCACCGGATGTGACGCCTCGACAATCTCGATGCCGACGCAAGGCCGCGCATAGCCGTCGCGGGTGATCACCAACCCCTCGCACGGCCCCCAATACGCCTCGACCGCCTCGGCCATCCGCGCCGAGGCCTTGCCCGCGCCGATCACCAGAACCCGACCCTTGGGGCGCGCAGGCAGAAACCCGGCCAGGCTTTGCATCGGGTCGGCGACCTCGACCGCGCGGTCAAAGAGGTCGCGCAAAAGGGATCGTGCTTCGGTCATCGCGGGTCCCGTGGTTGCCAGCCCGAAAGGCTAGGCCGATCAGGGGCCGCAAATCCAGCGCCGATGGCATGACGCCATAAAAAAACGGCGCCGGATTTCCCGGCGCCGTTTTGGCTGTCTTGCTATGCGCCTACTCTGCCGGCGCGGGCGCACCCATGGCGACGGCTTCCTTATCGCGCAGACCGTCGCGATACAGCGCCTTGATCAGCGAGGCGCACATCAGCCCCATGACCATCGTGAACGGCAGCGCCCCGATGATCATCGCACTTTTCAGCGCTTCCATCGGATCGGCCCCGCCGTTGGTCTTGCCCGCTACCAGCAGCGTGCCGATCACCAAGGTCAGGATCACACCCCAGACGATGCGGTGCTTGATACCGGTTTCCTGCTCGCCGCCCGACATGATGGTGTTCATCACCAGGATGCCACTGTCCGCCGAGGTCACGAGGAAGGTCATGATCAGCACCACGCACATGATGGTAATCACCTGCAGGAATCCGCCCGAGATCATCTCTCCCAAAGTCACGAACAACTTCGCCGTGTTCGAGGCCGCGATGATCGTGCCATCGGCACCGCCGGCCAGTTCCAGGTCGATGGCGGTGCCGCCAAGGATGGTCATCCAGGCGAAACAGACCATCGCCGGGGCCAAAACGCAGCCGACGATGAATTCGCGCACCGTGCGGCCCTTCGAGATGCGTGCCAGGAAAAGCCCCACGAAGGGCGAGAAGGCGATCCACCAGGCCCAGTAGAACGTGGTCCACCCGGCCTGCCAGCCAAACAGCCGTCCATCGGTTCCGGCGGCATAGGCCGCTTGCTGAACCTCGGGCGACAGGGCTGCGGCGGCGCCGCTCAAACCGCCCTGAAACGCCTCGAACGAACCCCAGGCGTTGGTCGCGCCCGAGAAAAGATCACCGGCCAGAGGTGCTGCTTCTGCCGGAAGCCCCGCCGCGAATTCCTCGGCAGACATCGGCGTGTAGGCACCAAAGCTGAGCTGCACGAAGTTCAAGATGTAATCGACGAAGGCCGACCCGTATGTCGACATCGCAAACAGGAACGATCCGAAGATCACGAAGGTCAGCAACAGGATCAGCGACAGAACCAGGTTCAGGTTCGACAGATACTTGATCCCGCGTCCGACGCCCGAAACCGCCGAGATGATCGACAGCCCCATGATCATCAAAAGACCCGCAATCAGCCCGACCGTGCCCGGTGCCGGTGCATCGCCCGTCATGTCCATCATCCAGTCCGCACCGGTGATGGCATACATCCCGTCGATGAACTGACTGACGCCGAAGCCGATGGTCACAGAAACGCCGAGGATCGTCGCGACAACCCCCAGAACATCGACGATATGGCCAAAGAAGCCGTTGACATACTTGCCGAAAAGCGGTGTCAGCGCCGACCGGATGGTCAGCGGCATGTCCCGCGTATAGGCGTAATAGGCCAGGCTGAGGCCGGTCACGACATAGATCGCCCAGGCGTGAAAACCGTAGTGCAAAAAGGTGTAGCGATATCCCGATTGCAGCGCTTCGGGCGTATTGCCCTCGACATTGCCCTTCAGGATCTCGGGGTTCGATCCCCAGAGACCCAGCGGCTCGGCGGTGGCAAAGACCATCAGACCGACGCCCAGACCGGCCCCGAACATCATAGAAAACCACGAGAAATTCGAGAACTCGGGCCGCACACCGGGCATGCCCATGACCCGCTTGCCGGTCTGCGGCAGGGCCGCGACGACGAAGAGGAAGAACGCGAAGAAGCCGACGATGATGATGTAGAAGGCGTTGAATTCTTCCAGCAAGCGCCAGTTGAAGCTGCCCAGAACATCGTTCGAGTTCGCCGGCCAGACCAGCGCCCAGATCACCAGCGCGGCCATGATGGATTTCGAGATCAGCGCGATCGGCACGCTGTTGCCCTCGTAAAAGCCGCTGTCGGCGGTGCGGATGTCGACGTCTGTGAATGGTGGTTTGATGCTCATGAGTTCTTGTTGTCCCCCGGTTTTATTTCAAAAGACGCGCGCCGATCAACGATACCGCCACACCAAAGCCGCGTCAGTCCTCGCTTTGGTGTGGCGGAGTGTGGCACCTGTCGTCACCCAATTTAGCATAAAAACGACGTATTCGCCGAGGGAATGCGACAGATCGGGCCGGAAAGTCTCGTCAAGGATGCCCGATGATCCAAAATCACCCGACGCGTGATCCGCGCCCGAGCGCCGGACCTATCGGTCGTGCATGCCCTTGCCGGCCAATATCTTCGGAGCGTGTTTCTCGATCCGCGATATCCGCGTCTTCGACTGTTTGGGCTGCGAGAAATGCAGGCTGTAGCCGCGTTGCCGTCCCGGCGTCAGCGCATCGAACGCTGCCTTCAGCTGTGGATCATCGCGCAACATGACGACCAGCTCGTCCGGTAGCTCAAGATCGTCGTCCTTGAAATCGACCTTCAGCCCGGCTTTTTCCACCTCGACAGCCTCGCGGATATAGGCCCTTAAAACGGGTGCCACGTCTTCGATCTGGGCCACGCTGGTCGCCTTGAACATCCGCACCGAGCGTGAATTTTCCCCGGGCGCGACCAGAATCTCCTCGGCATCCTTCAAAAGCACGCCCTTGAAGAACGACAGTCCGCAAAAGCCCTTCAACCCCCAGACCGTGGCGACGTTGCCGCCATGCGCGGTGTAGACTGGCGAACGCCATTTGAAATCCTCGGTGACCGGGCAATCAAGCAGGATCGACCTGAACGCCAGCAGCTCCTCGCGCCAGGCCTTCGCATTGGCAAAAAAGGCTTCAACCCTGGCGTTCATGCCTCACACCTCAGAAATCCAGGTTCTCCACGTTCAGCGCGTTTTGCTGGATGAACTCGCGTCGCGGTTCCACCACATCGCCCATCAGCTTGGTGAAGATGTCGTCGGCCTCGGCCAGATCGTCGACCTTGACCTGCAGCAGCGTCCGCGCCTCGGGGTCCAGCGTGGTTTCCCACAACTGCTCGGGGTTCATCTCGCCCAGACCCTTGTAGCGCTGCAGGCTCAGGCCCTTTTCACCCTCCTCAAGGACGGCGTTCAATAGTTCCGTCGGCCCGTGGATCAGCAATTCGCGGTCCTTGCGGACCAGATTGGCCGGGGTCAGATAGCTGTCGCGCACCTCGGCCGATACCGCCGACAGCCGTCGCCCCTCGCCCGAGCGCAATACCGCGCCGTCCAGCGTCCGCACTTCTTCGACACCGCGCAGAACCCGCGCCAGCCGGATGCCGTGGTCCTGGGTGATCCGGCCTTGCCAGCCACGCTCGTATTCCACCGCCACAAGGTCCAGCCGCTTGGCGACCGCATCCGACACGCCCTGCAAATCGGCGTCCGCGCGGCCCTGATCGAACGCACCGGCCAGCGCCGCCTGTTCCAGGATATGGCGCGGGTAATGCGTCGGGAATCCGTCCAGCACCCGCTTGAAGGCACGCGCGCCCTCGACCACGCGAGTCAGATCGGCGCCGGCAATCTCTTCGCCGGTCTTCAGTCTCAAGACCGCGCCATCGGTGCCCATCTGGATCAGGTAATCCTCGAGCGCGGCCTGATCCTTGAGATAAACCTCGGACTTGCCGCGCGCGACCTTGTAAAGCGGCGGCTGCGCAATGTAGAGAAACCCGCCTTCGATCAGCGACGGCATCTGCCGGAAAAAGAACGTCAAGAGCAGCGTTCGGATATGCGCGCCGTCGACGTCGGCGTCGGTCATGATGACGATCTTGTGGTAGCGCAGCTTGGCCAGGTTGAACTCATCGCGTCCGATCCCGGTGCCAAGGGCGGTGATCAGCGTGCCGATCTCCTGCGAGCCCAGCATCTTGTCGAACCGCGCCCGTTCGACGTTCAGGATCTTGCCGCGCAGCGGCAGCACCGCCTGATTGGCGCGCGAACGGCCCTGCTACGCCGAGCCCCCGGCGCTGTCACCCTCGACCAGGAAAATCTCGGACTTCGCCGGATCGCGTTCCTGACAATCGGCCAGCTTGCCGGGCAGGTTCGACACATCCATCGCGGTCTTGCGCCTTGTCAGGTCGCGCGCCTTGCGCGCCGCTTCGCGGGCCAGGGCCGCCTCGACGATCTTGCCAACGATCACCCGCGCCTCGACGGGGTGTTCCTCGAACCATTCAGACAGTTTTTCGTTCACCAGATTCTCGACTGCGGGCCGCACTTCCGAGCTGACCAGCTTGTCCTTGGTCTGGGATGAGAACTTCGGGTCGGGCACCTTGACCGACAGGACGCAGGTCAGACCCTCGCGCGCATCATCGCCGGTGAAACTGACCTTTTCCTTCTTCGCGATGCCACTGGATTGCGCGTAATTGTTGATCGTCCGCGTCAGCGCGCCGCGAAAGCCCGCCAGATGCGACCCGCCATCGCGTTGCGGGATGTTGTTGGTAAAGGGCAGCACCGTTTCGTGGTAGCTGTCGTTCCACCACATCGCGACCTCGACGCCGATGCCGTCACGTTCGCCGGTCATATAGATCGGTTCGCTGAGGGCGGACTGTTTGGAGCGGTCCAGATAGCGCACATATTCGCGCACGCCGCCTTCATAGAAAAGTTCGGTCTTCAGCGGCTCGGCGGGACGCTCATCCTCCAGAATGATCCGTGCCCCGGAATTCAGGAACGCCAGCTCGCGCAGCCGGGTCTCAAGCGTCTTGAACTGATAGTCGAGATTCGAGAAGGTCTTGGTCGAGGCCAGAAACCGCACCTCGGTGCCCTTGCGCCCGTTCGCATCGCCGATCACGCGCAGCGGTTCCACGGTGTCGCCCATCTCGAACCGGGCGTAGTGTTCCTTGCCGCCCCGCCAGATGCGCAGCTCCAGCCATTCCGACAGAGCGTTCACAACCGACACGCCGACACCATGCAGACCGCCCGACACCTTATAGCTATTCTGGTCGAACTTCCCGCCCGCATGCAGCTGGGTCATGATGACCTCGGCCGCCGAAACCCCCTCACCCTTGTGGATATCCACCGGAATCCCGCGCCCGTTGTCGCTGACCGACACGCTGGAATCGGCATGGATTTTCACGTTCACGGCGTCCGCGTGACCGGCCAGGGCCTCGTCGATGCCGTTATCGACAACCTCATACACCATGTGGTGCAGACCCGAGCCATCGTCGGTATCGCCGATATACATCCCGGGACGCTTGCGGACGGCGTCCAAGCCCTTGAGAACCTTAATAGATTCCGCGCCGTACTCTTCCGGCACCTGTTCGTCGTCGGCCATGCTTTTTTATCCTGCCTGATCACAGCAGTTTATACGAAATCATGGGGGGAATGTCACGCAAGACACACAAGATTTGGTGGTTTGCGCCATTACGCTTGGGGCGCGGCAGAACCCGTCAGATGCGGTGTAGTCTGAGCGGCTTTGTCGCCTCGCGCAGGATCACGCCCTTGGCCTCCTGATCCAGCTGCGCCGCCTTCAGCCACCAGCCCGCCTTTTCGCCGCCCGGAAACAGATCGTCAGGCAGATGCGGCAGAAGTGCGGCCTTGGCTTCGGCCACGGTCAGCCCCGGCGCCGCCTTGGGCAGAACCCGCAGCAGCGCCGTCCGCATCGCCTCGAACTTGGCCCGGTCCACCCTGTAGGTGCGGCCCGGCGAGGTGAAATTCTCGATCTCGATCTTGTCACGCATCGGGTGCCTCGTTTGGTCCACCATGTATGTCGCCCAAATTTATCCAATCACACCAGCGGTATCACCACTCCCACCAGAATCAACAGCGCCCCTGCCCCCCGATTGACCCGCGCCAGCGCCGCGCGCGAGGTCAGCAAAAGCCGCGCCCGGTCGATCATCAGGGCCAGCGCCAGATTGCCCGCCAAGGGCACCACCATGCTGACCGCCAGGATCGCGATCACATCAGGCCAGGTGATCGCCGACAGATCGAAGAACCCCGGCAGCATCCCCATATAGAACAGAACCGCCTTTGGGTTGCCGACGATCACCGCCACCCCGGCGGCAAACCCGGCCCACATGCCGGGCCGCGTCAGCCGCCCGTCCATCGGGATCGGCTTGCCCGCGTGGCGGATCAGCAGCAGCCCCATGCCGATGAATATCGCCGCCGCCACCCATTTCAGCGCGACGAGAAATCCACCCCAGACCGAAACGATCCAGCTGACCCCCAGAATGGCCAGCAGCGGCCACAAGAGATCGCCAATCGTCACCCCCACTGCCAGCGGCCAGGCCTGCCGGAACCCGCCGGTCAGGGCCCGCGCGGTCAGCGCCACCCAGACCGGCCCCGGCGTCAGGAACAGTACCAGCACCGCTCCTGCATAAAGTGCGAGTTCCCAGAAGGTGACGGTCACGGCGCCTCCGGCAGGGTCAGCGAGCCATCCTTTGCGAGCGGCCAGAAAGGGTTCATCGCGACCTCCCAGACGTGCCCGTCGGGATCGGCCCAATACCCCGAGTAGCCACCCCAGAACACCTTTTCGGGCACCTTCAAGGCCGTCCCACCCGCCGCCAGAGCCGCCGCATAGGCGGCATCCACTTCGGCCTCGGTCGAAAAATTCTGCGCCAATGTTATTGCTCCGGTGCCCAGCTTTGCCCCCGTCCGGCCCTGATCGGCGGCAAGAGCCTCCAGCCCGAACAGCCCCAGAACCGCGCCGTTGATCTGATAGAACACAACCGTCTCTTGCGAGTGCTCCGATTCCGCCCAGCCGAGGCTTGCGTAGAATGCCCGGCTCGCCGCCAGATCAGCCACGCCAAGCGTGATCAGGGTCACCCGTTGCAGTGTCATCCCGTGCTCTTTTCGTGGACAGTCGAAACCCCGCCCGCTTCGGTCACTTCGAACTGCTGCGCCCGGCCCCCCAGTGCCGTGAACAACTCGGCCCCGGTGCCCGTCATCCACGCCTGAGCACCCAGCGCGCAGACCTCGTCATACAGCGCCGCGCGACGCCCCGCGTCCAGATGTGCCGCGACCTCATCCAGCAACAGGATCGGCGGCGCGCCGAAATCCTGCGCCAGCGCGCGGGCATTGGCCAAGATCAGCGACAGAAGCAGCGCCTTCTGCTCGCCGGTCGAACATTGATCCGCCGCGACCCCCTTGGCGGTATAGACCGCCTGCAGATCGGCGCGGTGCGGTCCTACCAGCGAACGCCCGGCACGCAGATCGGCGGGGCGCGAGGCGGCCAGCGCCTCGGTCAAATCCTCGCCCTCGGGTTCAACCAGGGTCAGCCCGGCGACGGGAAACGCAGTCTCGGCCCCCTCCTGCGCCATCATCAGCCGTGCCACCGCCTGCGCCCGATTGGCCCGGATCGCGGTTCCCGCGACCGCCATCTGGCCTTCAAGGGCTGCATACCAATGCCCGTCCGACACCTGATCGCGCAACAGCCGGTTCCGCTCGCGCATCGCTTTCTCGTAATCCAGCACCGCCTCGGCATGGCCCGGCTCGAAACTCAGCGCGATCCGGTCCAGAAACCTCCGCCGCCCGTCCGCCCCCTCGGTCCAAAGCCGGTCCATTACGGGCACCAGCCACAACACCCGTGAGATCCGCCCCAAAGCCACCTGCGCCGCCGCCTTGCCGTCGATCCGCACAGCCCGCGCGCCGCCCGGCTCGGCCCAGGTCTCGACCTCATGCACCTGATGCAGGCTTTGCAACACGCCCGCGACCTTCCAGCCCAGCGCCTCGGGCTGTCGCGCCATCTCATCGGCAGTCGCACGCCGCAACCCGCGCCCGGGCGACAGCAAGGACACCGCCTCAAGAATATTGGTCTTGCCGGCCCCGTTGGCGCCGTAGATCGCCACCGGCCCGCCGGAAAGCTGCAGCCGCGCCGCCCGATGGCTGCGAAAATGCGACAGGCGCACGTCGGTTACCGCAAGACCCGGCACCGATCGGCCTTCCTTTTGTCAAAAATACCGTCGGGGGGGCGCGAAGCGCGGGGGGCAGACAGCCCCCCTCTGGACCCCGCCACCAAATCCAGACCGGGCCTCACACCCGCATCGGCATCACGACATAGACCGCCGACATGTCGCTACCCTCGCGCATCAGCGTCGGATCGCCGGACGAGTTGAACAGGAACACCGCATTCTCGCGGTCGACCTGGCTGGCGATTTCCAGAAGATATTTGGCGTTGAAGCCGATCTCGAGCCGCTCGTCACCATAGGCAACCGCCAGCTCCTCTTCCGCCGCACCACTATCGGGCGCGTTGACCGACAGGACCAGCCGGTCCTCGTCCAGCGACAGTTTCACCGCGCGCGACCGCTCGGAGGATACCGTGGCCACCCGGTCAACGGCCTGCGCGAACTCTGCCGCATCGACTTCAAGACGCTTGGTATTGCCGGTCGGGATTACCCGGGTGTAATCGGGGAAGGTGCCGTCGATCACCTTCGATGTCAGGGTGATCTCGGGCGTCGCGAACCGCACTTTGGTTTCGCTGACGCTGACCGCGATCTTGGCGTCATCATCGTCCAGAAGCTTGCGCAACTCGCCCACCGTCTTGCGTGGCACGATCACGCCCGGCATGTCCTCGGCGCCGTCCGGCAGGGGCGCGTCGATCCGCGCCAGGCGGTGGCCGTCCGTCGCGACACAGCGCAGCGCCTTGCCGTCGTCGCCGGTGGCAACATGCATGTAGACGCCGTTGAGGTAATAGCGCGTTTCTTCGGTCGAGATCGCGAATTTCGACTTGTCGAACAGGCGCCGCAGCACCGGCGCGTCGCACGAAAAGTTCGAGGCATATTCCGATGAGGCCATCACCGGGAAATCTTCCTTGGGCAGGGTCGCCAATGAAAATGTCGACCGGCCCGCCGCCACCGTCAACCGCCCCGAGGCGCTGTCGTCGGACAAGTTGACCAGCGCCCCATCGGGCAGTTTGCGCACGATCTCGTGCAGCATCACCGCCGAGACGGTGGTCGCACCGGCGCGTTCCACCTGGGCCTTGATCTTGTCGACCACCTCGATATCGAGGTCGGTGGCGCGAAAGCTGACCGTCTCGCCCTCGGCCTCGATCAGCACATTGGCGAGGATCGGAATGGTGTTGCGCCGCTCGACAACCGATTGCGCCTGGCCCAACGCCTTGAGAAGTGTGCCGCGTTCGATGCTGATCTTCATGTCCGTCCCCCACCAGCGGCGCGTCTGCCTGAAATCACTTCACCGCCGGGACGGTAAAATTAGCCATTCCGCCCGGCGGCACAAGCACTTTCGGGCAGACTCCCCTGTCATGCGGGACGGGTCAAGGCCCGGCGCACATTTCAGCGGTCGGGTGTTTCAGGATTCCAGCGTCCGGCGCAGCATCTCGACATCCTCGGCCAGCTGCGTATCTGCCGCCTTCAACTCTTCGATCCGGCGCACGCCGTGCATCACGGTGGTATGGTCGCGGCCACCAAAGCGGCGCCCGATCTCGGGCAGGCTGCGTGTGGTCATCCGCTTCGCCAGCCACATCGCCACCTGTCGCGGACGCGCGATCGTGCGCACCCGTTTGGGGCCCAGAAGGTCCGACAGGCGGATGTTGAAATGCTCGCAGACCTTGCGCTGAATCTCTTCGACCGTGACCTTCCGGTCAGAGTGTTTCAGCATGTCAGCCAGACAATCCTGCGCCAGATCCAGGGTGATCTCCTTGCCGACCAGCGAGGCGAAGGCGAACAGCCGCGTCAGCGCGCCTTCCAGAACCCGGACGTTGGTGGTGATCCGGTGCGCGATGAACTCAAGGACGCCCGCCTCCATCACCAGACCCTTGTATTGCTGGCGGTAGAAACCGACCTTTTGCTGCAGTATGCCCAGACGCAGCTCGTAGTTCGTTGGATGCAGATCGACGACAAGGCCGCATTGCAGGCGGCTCTTGATCCGCTCTTCCAGGTCCTTGATCTCGCCCGGGGCGCGGTCGGCCGAGATGATGATTTGCTTGTGCTGATCGACCAGCGCATTGAAGGTGTGAAAGAATTCCTCTTGCGTCGATTCCTTGCCGGCGATGAACTGCACATCGTCGACCATCAGGATATCGACCGAGCGGAACAGCGTCTTGAAGGTCATCATGTCCTTGTCGCGCAGTGCCTGCACGAACTGATACATGAACTGCTCTGCCGACAGGTAGACGATGCGCAAGTCGGGGTCGCGGGCCTGCGCCTCCCAGGCGATGGCATGCATCAGATGGGTCTTGCCAAGCCCGGAGCCGCCATAAAGGAACAGCGGGTTGAAGGTGACCGGGCCGCCTTCGGCAACGCGCTTGGCCGCAGCATGGGCCAGTTCATTGGGCTTGCCGACGACGAAGCTGTCGAAGGTGAACCGGGGATCAAGATCGGCACCGGGCAGATCGGCGTCATGGCGGGCGGTCTTTCGCGCCAGGGCTCGGGGTCTGACCTTGGCATCATCCAAGGCAGTGCGGCCCGGCCCGGATTTGCAGACTTCGAAATTGATCCGTTTTACCTTGGTACCGGTGTCGGCGATCTGTTTCAGAATCGGATCGCGAAACACCCGCTCGACCCAGTTTCCGACGAACAGCGTGGGCACGAGGATCGTGACGACGCCATCGGTAAAATCCTTGAATTCCAGCGGCTCGATCCAGGTCGTATAGTTGTCCTTGCCGACTGTCTTTCGCAGTTCTGCAAGCACCTGTCCCCAAGTCTCGTTCGTCATTGTCCATGCCCATTCAATTCAAATGCACGCTCGCACGATGGGGGTCCCGCCCCTCGATCGCACACGTTCATATCGCCCCGGGCAGAGTCGCAGACATCCGGCCCGCGATAACGAAAAGCTCCGGCCTTCGGGGAAATTGCCCCGCTGCCAGCAGACATTTCCGCAACCTGCGGTCTTCCAGACAGGAATCGATCTGACGGCTTCGGCATGGCAGGCCGAAGCGGCAGCAGACTCGGGCGCTGATCTGGCAAGGGCCGTTTCAACGCACCGAAAGCACGAACAAATCTTCAAACAGCGTCCCGCACAGCGTCTGGTTCTTGCGCCAGACCGCAGGCCATCAGCCCGTGCCTAATCCTCTGTCCCCCCAAGGCGACGTGAATCGCATCGGCAAGCTAGCAAGGGCTTTCAGGGCATCGCAACAGAACTTCGCGCTTGACTCAAAGATAGACGGAACGAATCCCGAAAGCCTGTGCAAGGCGGCATCACTCGGGTCAGATTGACCCCGATCCGTTAACGAAAAACGCCGCCCACCGGGCGGCGTCTGGACGGCAATGGCGACCTTGATCAGGCGCCAAGCGCTTTCACGCGCGACGACAGGCGCGAGATCTTGCGCGCGGCGGTGTTCTTGTGAACCACGCCTTTGGTAACGCCGCGCATCAGTTCGGGCTGGGCCGCTTTCAGCGCCTCGGCGGCGACTTTCTGGTCGCCCGAAGCCAGCGCTTCCTCGACCTTGCGCAGATGCGTGCGGATGCGCGAGCGGCGTGCCTTGTTGATGTCGGTCCGACGCTCAAGCTGGCGGGCGCGTTTCTTGGAAGAGGGGGTATTGGCCATCTGGTATTCTGCTTTCCGGGTCTGTCAATTTCGTTCGCACATGAAGACCCGGGCAGTGCCGGATGGATCTGGCCAAAGCGGGCCTCACGCGCATGTCGCCGTGGCCTATAGGCCAACCGCGCGGCAAAGGGAAGAAGGAAAGTTTCAGCGGTCGCGGAATTGCGCCTCGCGCTTTTCGAGGAAGGCGGCCATGCCTTCCTTCTGGTCCTCGCTGGCGAACAGCGCGTGAAACAGCCGTCGCTCGAACAACAGGCCCTCGGCCAGCGTCGTCTCGTAGCTGCGGTTCACCGCCTCTTTCACCGCCATCGCCGTCAGCGTCGATTTCTCGGCGATCTTCTGCGCCGCCGACATCGCCTCTTCCATCAGCTTTTTCGCAGGCACCACACGGCTGACAAGGCCCGAGCGTTCCGCCTCGGCCGCATCCATGAAGCGGCCCGTCAGGTTCATCTCCATGGCCTTCGACTTGCCGACAAAGCGCGTCAGGCGCTGCGATCCGCCCATCCCCGCCATGGTGCCGAGGTTGATCTCGGGTTGGCCGAACTTGGCGGTGTCGGCGGCGATGATGAAGTCGCACATCATCGCCAGTTCGCAGCCGCCGCCCAGTGCATAGCCCGCGACGGCGGCGATGATCGGCTTGCGGCAGCGTAACAAACGCTCGCTTTCATCGCTGAAAAGGTTTTGGGTAAAGGCCTCGACAAACGTCTTTTCCGCCATTTCCTTGACATCGGCGCCGGCAGCAAAGGCCTTTTCCGATCCGGTCAGGACGATGCAGCGGACCTTGTCGTTGGCATCGGCGGCTTTCACGGCCTCGGACAATTCGCCCAGAAGCTCGGTGTTCAGCGCATTCATCGCATCGGGGCGGTTCAGCCGGATCAGCGCCACACTGTCTTCGATCTCGACCACGATCGTCTTGTAGGCCATCGCGCATTTCCCCCGGCTGCGAACAGGGGCCAACTCCTACCAGCCCCGGCGCGGCGATCAAGCTATCTTTGGCAGACGGGGCAGTAGAAAGACGAGCGCCCCGATTGCACGATCCGCCCGATTATGCCGGTGCAGCCGGGGGTTGGGCAGTTCGCGCCTTCACGGTCGTAGACGCGGAAATTGTGCTGGAAATAGCCCAGTTCGCCGTCGGGCTGCCGGTGATCGCGCAACGACGATCCGCCGGCCTCGATGGCTTCGGCCAGAACCTCACGGATGATCGGCACCAGCCCCGCCACCCGTGGCGCCGCGATCCGGCCCGCGCGGCGGCGCGGCGAGATACCGGCGCGGTGCAGAACCTCGCTGACATAGATATTGCCAAGCCCCGCGACGATTCTCTGATCCAGTAGTGCGGATTTGATCGGCACCACCCGCCCCCGGAGGCGCCCGACAAGGTAATCCTCATGAAAGGCGTTGCCGAAGGGCTCGGGCCCCAGTCCGGCCAGCAGCCAGTGATCCTCGGCGCGAGCTGTCTCGATCAGGTCCATCGCCCCGAACCGGCGCGCATCGTTGAAGGTGACGCGCCCGCCGCCTGACATGTCCAGTACCACATGGTCATGCTTTTCCGGCGCCGGATGGTCGTGATGGAACTGGCCCAGCATCGCGCCCGAGACCAGCATCCGGCCCGACATGCCCAGATGGATCAACAGGCTTTCGCCTGACGACAGATCGGCCAGGATGTATTTCGACCGCCGCCGCAGACGCTCGACCCGTTGACCGGTCAGCCGCGCGGCCATCCGGTCGGGAAACGGCCAGCGCAGGTCGGGCCGACGCACATCGGCGCTTGCAATCACCTGCCCTTCCATCACCGGCAACAGGCCACGGCGCACGGTTTCTACTTCGGGCAGTTCCGGCACCGGCATCCCTCTGGTCGAGCGGGTCGCATTGTAACCCCTTGGAAGCGACCTATAAGAAGGGTGAGTTTGGCGGCGGCGGCAAGGGCCATGACAGAAGAGAATCGCAAGACCACGCATTTCGGCTTTCAGGAGGTCGATGAGGGCGACAAGGCGGGCATGGTGCACGGCGTCTTTTCGCGTGTCGCCTCGCGTTATGACGTGATGAACGATCTGATGTCGGTCGGCATCCACCGGGTCTGGAAAGACGCGATGATGGATTGGCTGGCGCCGCGCGACGGGCAAAAGCTGTTGGATGTGGCGGGCGGCACCGGCGATATCGCGTTCCGTTTCCTGAAACGCGCGCCGGGGGCCCGGGCGACGGTGCTGGACATGACCGAGGGCATGCTGGTCGAGGGGCAGAAGCGCGCCGAGGCGGAGCGTTTGTCGGATCGGCTGGGGTGGGTGGTCGGCGATGCGATGGCCTTGCCGTTCGAGGCCGACACTTTCGACACCTACACGATTTCCTTCGGCATCCGGAATGTTACCCGGATCGGCGACGCGCTGGCCGAGGCCTACCGGGTTCTGAAACCCGGCGGGCGGCTGATGGTGCTGGAGTTTTCGCAGCTGCCGAATGCGGCGATGCAAAAGGCCTATGACCTTTATTCCTTCAACGTGATCCCGGCGCTGGGCCAGGTCGTGGCGGGCGACCGCGACAGTTATCAATACCTGGTCGAATCGATCCGCAAGTTCCCCGATCAGGAGACCTTCGCCGGGATGATCCGGGATGCCGGGTTCGAGCAGGTCAAGTATCGCAACCTGACGATGGGTGTGGCGGCATTGCATTCCGGCTGGAAGCTTTGACGTGAAGGGCCCGCACAACATCTGGCGGCTGATCCGCACTGGTGCGACGCTGGAGCGCACTGGTGCGATGCGGGTCGTCTTGGAGGCGCTTAACGCGCCGCCGATGCTCAGGGTTGCGGCGCGGACGCTGGGCTGGCCGTTCAAGTGGCTTGGGCTGAAGGGCGATCCCATGATGCCGCCCGCGACCCGCGCGCTGACCGCCCTCGGCCCGGCCTACATCAAGTTCGGCCAGGTTCTGTCGACGCGCCCCGATGTGGTGGGGGATGAGCTGGCCGTGCAGCTACGGGTTTTGCAAGACAAGCTGCCGCCGTTTCCGACGCCGATTGCCCGCGCGATGATCGAGGCGGAACTGGAACAGCCCGTGGATATCCTGTTCACCGAGTTCTCGGAACCCGTCGCCGCTGCCTCCATCGCGCAGGTGCATCGCGCGCGTCTGGCCGAGACAGGCGAGGACGTGGCGGTAAAGGTGCTGCGACCGAAGATCGAGCGCGCCTTTCGCAAGGATATCGACGCGTTCTATTTTGCCGCGTCGATGATCGAGCGCCTGTCGCCCGCGTCGCGGCGGTTGCGGCCGACCGAGGTGATCCGCCATTTCGAAGGCGTGGTGATGGGCGAATTGGACCTGCGGCTGGAAAGCTCGGCAGCGGCGGAGTTCGCCGCCAATACCGAGGGCGACGCGGGTTTTCACGTGCCAAGGCCGCACTGGTTCCTGTCGTCGCGCAACGTGATGACGCTGGGGTGGGCCGAGGGCATTCCCTTTGGCGAGGTCGAGGCGATCCGGGCAGCGGGGCATGACCTGACGGCGCTGAGCGAACGGGTGCTGACGCTGTTCCTCAGCCATGCTTTGCGCGACGGGTTTTTCCATGCCGACATGCATCAGGGCAACCTGAAGGTCGGCGCCGACGGCGATATCATCGCCTATGATTTCGGCATCATGGGGCGGCTGGATGAATATACCCGCCGGGTCTATGCCGAGATCCTGTTCGGGTTTATCCGCAAGGATTACCGGCGCGTCGCCGAGGTGCATTTCGAGGCGGGCTATGTGCCCGCCGACCGCGATGTGGATGAGTTTGCCCGGGCTTTGCGGGCAGTCGGCGAGCCGATCTTCGGCATGGATGCCACCCGGATTTCGATGGCGCGGCTACTGGCCTACCTCTTCGAGGTGACTGAACGCTTTGGCATGGAAACCCGGACCGAACTGATCTTGTTGCAGCGCACAATGGTGGTGGTCGAGGGCGTGGCGCGGTCGCTGAACCCGACGATCAACATCTGGAAGGTCGCGCAGCCGATTGTCGAGGATTACATCCGCCAGAATATCGGCCCGCGGGCGCTGGCCCGCGATCTGGCCAAGACGGCACGGGTGCTGGCGCGGTTCGGGCCGAAGCTGCCGCAGCTGGCCGAGGCGGCGCTGATCCGGGGGGCGTCTTCACCCCTGCCGCCGCCGCGCCTGCCGAGGCGACATGCGGCTGGCTGGGCG
>JBBKVJ010000143.1:0-4475 GCA_037968375.1 Paracoccaceae bacterium
TCGCCACCACCCCCAGCAGGCGGCGGCTCGGGCGGGTCTTCTGGCGGATCCACTGGAATCTTTGAAAACTGCGTGACCATCGGCGGCCGCCCCCCGAACGCCAGCGAGGTTTGAAACCCGCTCTCGCTGCACGAATAGCTCATGCTCAAAGCCCCACCGCCCGGCACATCGATCGGCATCGTGCCGGTGCCTGACGGCGACGTCACGGTGACCGTGCCGCTGACCCCGCCCGAGCTTTGGCAGATGTTCAGCATCCCCGCCTCAGCCGACCATCTCCCGCCCGCTGCCTGCGCCGCACCTACGCCTTCGCCAATCGTAATACCGCGCGCCGAGCGAAACTCTTCAACCAGCTCCACCGAAAACGGCTGCGTCCGGTAACCGCCATCGTCCAGATAGGTGATGATCTGCTCGCTGGCCGCCGCATGGGTGATCGGCAGACCCTGCGCCCGCATCCATTCGATGGCGCCACCGCCCGACTGCACCCAGGTGCCGACCAGGCAGGAATCCACCCGGTCACTGCCTGCGCAGGGTTCGCAACCCGCCCGCCGCTCGGCCTCGATCCGCACCCTCTGGCGGCCGTCGCCGGTGTTGATCGCAGCGATCCGGTAGCGCCCGGACCGTCCCTCGCGCGCGTCTACATCTGTCGGATAACGGCCCCAGTCGCGGCCCTCGTCCTCGCGGGCTGAAACGCTGTCTTCTTCCGGCGCGCCCTCGTTCCTCCATTCGCCGCAGGCATATTGCGCCACCGCTTGCGTCAGTACGAACAGGTCAAGCGTCAGCCAGGCGGTGCGATTTTGCTCGAACGCGTGTTCCTCGCCCTCGTCGGCGCCGAAGTTCAGCCCGGCACCCTGCGGATGCCGGATGTCATGATCCACAAACGCCTGTGCAAAGCGCAGCCAGTCGGCAGGCGACAGAACGCTACGCATTGTCGCGCGCTGCGCGGCGGCGTCATCGGTTCCGGTCATCTGCTGCAAAAACGGGACGATCCCCGACATGCCGCGTTCCGAGGCCAGCCACCAGAAGAACACCGCCATCGAATAGCTCATGTCGTTCAGCGCCACGCGTTCCTCGACCGCCGTCGCGAACTTGCCCGCCCGGTTCGGCAGATCGCCAACCCCCGGTATCGCGGCGGCGGCAAACAACTCGGCCGACCCCTCGGCCCACCAAGCACCGCTGCCCGTCGCGGTCTGCAACTGCGCGGCACTCAGCGTGGCGCCCTGAAGGCAGTGGAACAGCTCATGCGCGATCACATAGCCGGTATTGGCCGGGTCCATCCCGACCGCCTGAAGCGCGTAGATCGTGACGTAGCACTCGCCCGGCCTGCTGCCATCGGCCAGACGGTAACTGTCGGTCTCGGCCAGGATGCCGTCATCCGAGGCCGCCGGATCGCTCAGCGATACCGAAGTGCCCTCCAGCACCAGAATCGTCACATCGTCGATTGCATAGGCACCCAGCGATCCGAACGCCACAATCGAGTTCCGAACCCCCTGCTCCAGCGCGGTGAGAGAGGCGCCCGGCACCACCCAGCCCGCCGACAGGTCGTGGATCGCCCGGATGCGCCGCTCGCCCTCGGGCGAGCCATAAGCGATATCGAACGCCACAACACAGCCGGTGGACATTCCCGGCGCGGGGTTGTCGACCGCCCCGAAAGCACCAAGATAATCGGCACTTTCGCAATCGCCAAAGGCCTGGGCAGGCTGCGCCGCGAACACGATCAGGACAAGGCCCAGCACGGTAAACGTGGGCGCGCGCAGATGGCTTGGAAAGATTGGCATGCAACCTCCGTTGCCAGCAAAGGGCGAAGACTACCGCGCAAATGCCCGTAAATCCACTGTGGGGAAGACTGACACGGCCCGGCGCCCCTGCCGGCTGTGTGTGTTGATGCACCAGCAGTTTCCGGCGGTCATTGCGCAGATAAGGGGTGCGAAAAGCGCCTGACAGAAATATTCACCTGTCCGCGCGACTGATGCAGTGTCGGCAAGTCTGCCCGGCACGACGTCGCGCGCCGTCCCGTCCGCCAAAAGCTGCGGCTCGATCAGTCAAAAACGCGTTTCAAGCGGCCAAGGCGTCGCCACATTCTGCATGTCAGGTGCAATAACGGCGACCCTCATCGCCACAGCCCAACCTCGCCACCCTCGCGCGCCGAGACCTTCAGCAGGTCGAAAACATAGACCCCGACCGACCGGAACGAGACCACCGTAAAGCCCCCCTCTTCGATCCAGAACGCCGCCGGAACTTGGGCCAGCCGGGTCCGCCGGACCTCGCCTTCCCCGAACCTGCCGGGCGACAGATCGGTCGGCGACAGCTTCGCCAGAACCTCACGCGCGGCCGCCCCCTCAACCCGGAACACAGCCCGCGCGTCCGAGACATCGGCGACCAGATGATGCTCCCCCGCCAGCGCCGCCGAAAGCGCCGCTACCGTCGCGCCCGCCGCCTCATACGGCACCAGAATCATCAACTCGTCCGGCGACATCCAGGCCGCGCCCTTGTCATCCTTCAAAGTGATCTTCCGCAGACCCGGCACCGCGACGCCAGCCACCTTCTTCACCGCCGCCTTCACATTGCCCGCCGTCAGATCGCCCCGCAGCGAGATCATCCCGCGCAGCCCGGCCTCGCGGACCGTCACGTAGCCATCGAACGCCGCCCCCTCCAGAACGCTCACCGCCAAATCAGACATTCTGCTTCTCCCCGTCCGGATCGTAGAACACCGGGCTGACGATCGTCGCTTTCATCTCGCCGCCCTCGCCCCCCGCGAACGAGATCACTTCGCCGATCCGATCCGGCCCATGCTCGATCAGCCCCATCGCGATGCCACGCCCTAAAGTCGGCGAGAAATAGGTCGAGGTCACCCGCCCCACCATCCGCCGCTGGCCGTTCTCATTCACGCCTTCGCCCAGCGCATAGGCCCCCTCAGGAAGCACCCCGCTGTCAACTGTTTCCAGCCCGACCAGCCGCCAGCGCGTTTTGCGGGTCATCTCGGCGCGCTCTTGCGCGCGCTTGCCCAGATAGTCGTCCTTCTTCTTCGAGATTGCCCAGCCCAGCCCCAGGTCTTGCGGGATCACCGTGCCGTCAGTCTCATCGCCGATCATGATGAACCCCTTCTCGGCCCGCATCACGTGCAAGGCCTCGGTGCCATAGGGCATCACCCCGAACGCGTCGCCCGCCGCCATCAACCGCTCCCAGAACGCCAACCCTTCCGAGGCCGGCACCGCGACCTCATAGCTCAGCTCGCCCGAGAACGAGATCCGGAACACCCGCGCCCGGAACCCGGCCAAACGACCCTCGCGCCATTCCATGAACGGCAGTGCCTCTTTCGAGACATCCATGCCGCCCAGCTTTTCCAGAACCGCCCGCGCCTTGGGTCCAACCACGGCCACCTGCGCATATTGCTCGGTCAGGTTAGCGGTATAAACCTTCCAGTCCCACCATTCGCATTGCAGCCAATCTTCCATCCAGCCGTGAATACGATCCGCCCCGCCCGAGGTGGTGTGGCAGAGGAACGTGCCCTCATCCAGCCGCGCCACGACGCCGTCGTCGCTGACAAACCCGTTCTCGTTGCACATAAGCCCGTAGCGGCATTTACCCACCGCCAAAGTGCTCATCATGTTGGTGTAGAGCATATCGAGGAACCGCCCCGCATCCGGCCCCTTCACCACGATCTTGCCCAGCGTCGAGGCGTCCAGCAGGCCGACCACGCCGCGCGTCTGGGTGATCTCGCGCGCCACTGCATCGGCATGGCTTTCGCCCTCGCGCGGATAGCAATAGGGCCGTCGCCAATGACCCACCGGCTCCCAATACGCTGCCCGCGCCTCATGCCAGGCGTGGATCGGGGTGCGGCGCAGCGGCTGGAACACCTCGCCCCGCGCCTCGCCCGCGATCGCGCCCATGGAAACGGGCGTATAGGGCGGGCGGAACGTGGTGGTGCCGACCTGCGGGATTGGCGCGTTACGCGCGCCCGCAAGGATCGCCAGGCCGTTGATGTTGGACAACTTGCCCTGATCGGTCGCCATGCCCAGCGTGGTATAGCGCTTGGCGTGTTCGACACTCTCGTAACCCTCGCGCGCGGCCAGCTGCACGTCGGAAACTTTCACGTCGTTTTGATAGTCCAGCCACATCTTGGCGCGCAGCGCCACGCCCGCCCCCTGCGGCATGCACCAGACCGGCTCCAGCGGTGCCTCTTCCGGGGCGCTGGCCTTGGGGGGTGCGCCTTTCGTCTTCAGACCAAAGGCGCCCGCCGCAGCCCGTCCTGCGGCGTCGGCATTGGCCAGGGAGTCGGCGGCAAGCTGACCTGGGACGAGGCGGGGGCGATGTTCCGCCCCGATGCGTCGCGGGCGCCGAAGGGGCACGACGGCAAGTCGTTCGTCATCGCCGCCGGTGCCGCAGATGGCGCGCTTCATGCCGCCGACTCCCTGGCCAATGCCGACGCCGCAGGACGGGCTGCGGCGGGCGCCTTTGGTCTGAAGACGAAAGGCGCA
>JBBKVJ010000144.1:0-22237 GCA_037968375.1 Paracoccaceae bacterium
GTCGATCTCTGTGTCGATCTCTGGGTCGATATCTGCGGAAACGGTTTCCACAGGGATCTCGGGCAGCGCCTTGCCCGGCACCTCGGTGGGCGGTTCGGGCAGTTCGACCGGCACATCAGGCACCGGCGCCTCATCGGGGGTCTCAACCGGCGTCTCATCCGGCGTCGGTGGCTCGACGGGGGTCTCGTCGGGCACCGGGATATCGGGTTTACCCGGCTCCTGCGCCACCTCAATGCCCACCTCCGCCGGGGTCCCCGGCGAGGTCTCCGGCGCCACCTTGGCAACGGGCACCGGCACGGGTTTCTTCTTCTCGCGCTCCCCACGCTCACCGGCATAGCCGAGGCCCTGCATCAGCCCCGAGAACTGCTCCAGCGTCATGCCGGTAATCGACAGCATATCCGCCGTCGCCTCGAACCCGCCGCGACTGTCGAGCGCACGGATCATGTCTGCCAGGCGTTCCAGCATGTCGATGCGGATTGCCCGCTCGCCTGCGGCCCGATACCCCGCCAGCGCATAGAACTCCGGCTCTACCCCCGGCACGGCAGGAATCGTCACCAGTCCCGGCGGCGGGCTTTCGGGAAACTCCTGCAACCCCTTTGCCAGCGACCACAGGACCAGGCGCAGCCGCGTCGGCGCGGGTTTCAGCAAGAGCGGCAGAAAAATCGTGTATTGCCCGAAGCGGACGCTGTGCTTGCGCAGCGCTCCGCGCGCGTCCTGATCCAGCGCCTTGACCTCTTCGACCACAGCATCGCGCGGCAAAATGCCCATCGCTTCAACCATGCGGAACGCAAAACCGCGCGCCAGGCCGGTCAGCGCCTCGTCGCGGCTCATCGCCAGAAGCGGCTCGAACAGTGTCGCCACCTTGCGGTCGATGAAATGCTGCAACCGGCGGCGGACCTTTTCGGCCACCTCTTCGCCCGCCTCCTCGTCGACGAAGGCCTCGACCTGCGGGCGCAACGGATCGGCGCCCGGCACCAGCTTGCCCACTGCAGAGGTGCCCCACATCAGGCCACCCTGCTCGGTGTAGTCCATCTCGGTATCGGGCGCGTTGTAAAAGCGGTCGGCGCGCAGGTGAAACTCGGGGCGCAGTGCTTGCAGGCTGGCCTGCCGCAGGGTTTTCGCCTCATCGGGGCTGCCGGTGGCATCTTGCCGGAACCGGAAACCGTCCAGACGACCGGCGAACTCGCCCTCGACCGTCACTTC
The DNA here is from genome assembly GCA_037968375.1 of Paracoccaceae bacterium. Lineage (GTDB taxonomy): Bacteria > Pseudomonadota > Alphaproteobacteria > Rhodobacterales > Rhodobacteraceae > CANNFR01. The sequence goes on from JBBKVJ010000144.1 coordinate 1,204, forward strand.
GCCCTTGTCGTTAACTTCGGCCACCAGGACCTCCTTGGTCTTGAGCCGGCGAAGCAGCACGCTGGTCCGCCGATCCACAAATCTTTGCGTCAGGGCACCGTGCAGCGCATCCGACAGGCGGTCTTCTACAGCGCGCGTCTCGTCGCGCCAATGGCTTTCGTCGGCGACCCAGCCTTTGCGCTGCGCCACATAGGTCCAGGTGCGGATATAGGCGAGGCGTTTCGATAGCGTGTCGATGTCGCCTTCGGTGCGGTCGATGCGGGAAATCTGGGTGGCGAACCAGTCGGTCGGCACGGCACCTCCATCGTGCAAGAACCCGTAGAGACGGGTCAGAAGCTGGGCATGCTCGGCCTCGGATATGCTACGGAAATCGGGAATCCGGCAAACATCCCACAAAAGTGCCACATCGCGCGGGCTGGTCAGCCGCGCCGCGACCTCGGGTTCGGCAGAGACAGTTTTCAGCGCGATCAGGTCATCGGCCTCACGCGCGCGGACCAGACGTTCGTGCTCGGGCGGCTGTTCCAGCGAGGCCACCAGCCGCGCGACCGTGCCGAACTCCAAGACCGGGCTGCGCCATTCCAGCTTTTTAATCGGGGTGAAGCGGTGATTGGAGATGGCGTCGACAACCTCATCGTCCAGGGGCCGCGCTTCGCCGGTTACGCCAAAGGTGCCGGGGGTCAGATAGCGCCCCGCCCTGCCCGCAATCTGCGCCAGTTCGTTAGGGGCCAGAGGCCGCATCCGGCGACCGTCGAACTTGGTATGCGCCGAAAACGCGACATGGCTGATATCAAGGTTCAGGCCCATGCCGATGGCATCCGTCGCCACCAGATAATCCACATCGCCGTTCTGGTAGAGATCGACCTGCGCATTGCGGGTGCGGGGCGACAGCGCCCCCATGACCACAGCGCAGCCGCCCTTCTGACGGCGGATCACCTCGGCAATGGCATAGACGTTCTCGACCGAGAACCCGACGATGGCCGAACGTGCAGGCATCCGGCTGAGCTTTTTCTGGCCGGTATACGTCAGTTCCGAAAACCGCTCGCGCCGCAAGAACTGCGCACCGGGCACCAGTGCGGCGATGGCACTGCGCATCGTGTCGGACCCAAGGAACAGCGTTTCGTGCAGGCCGCGCACGCGCAGCAGGCGGTCGGTAAAGACATGGCCGCGCTCGGGATCGGCGGCGAGCTGGATCTCATCCACCGCGACGAAATCGGCGCCGATCTCTTGTGGCATCGCCTCGACGGTGCAGACCCAGTATTGCGTGCGGTCGGGCACGATGCGTTCCTCGCCGGTGACCAGCGCCACCACCGACGGCCCGCGCACGGCGACGATCCGGTCATAGACCTCGCGCGCCAAAAGCCGCAGCGGCAGGCCGATCACACCGGTCCGGTGGCCGAGCATCCGCTCGATCGCGTAATGGGTCTTGCCGGTGTTGGTGGGGCCGAGAACGGCCGTCACCCGCGCGCGTTCCGCCATTGGCCTGCCTTAAAGATCGGTGCCCGATACCTGGCGTTCGAGCCGCTGGATCGTGTCGTTTATGCCCGGGCGGTGCGGATGTATAGCCTGCGCCGCACGCCAGGCAGCCAGCGCCTGTTCGGGGCGTTCCAGTTCTTCGAAGATCAGGCCAAGCCCGCCCAGCGCGCCGAAATGGCGTGGATTGAGCGCCAGCGTCGTCTGGATATCCGCAATCGACGGGCCATAAAGCCCGGCGTTGAAATAGGCCGTAGCGCGGGCGTTCCAGCCCTCGGCAAAGTCGGGGGCATGGTCCACCAGCGCCGTCAGATGTTCGATCGCAGCTGGCAGGTCGCCCGCCTGCATCGCGTCGCGGCCGCGTTGCAGCAAAAGGTCCATCGACGCCGAGCCCGAGCGCGACCATTCGCGCCAGATATCGGCCTCAATGGTTTCCCATTCCGGCAGTTCGGGCTGTTGCAAACGCTCGAAAAGCTGATCCAGCTTGACGGTCTGGGCGTATGTTGACGTTACGGCAGGTATGGAAAACCAGACTGCAGCCAGCAGTGCCGCGACGATAGTCTTGGTTTTTAACCTTAGTGCGCTCATAACGAGTATCAGTGTAACGTGAGCGGCGGCACATTCCAGTGTACGCCGCTCACTTTCTGGAGAAATGCGCATGAGTGACATGATCAATTCCGCCGTGGCGGCACTGAATGAGAAAATGGCCGACGGCTTTGACGGCAGCGCGAAATTCGTGATTCCGGGCGAGGGCACGATCATGATGGACAGCCAAGGCGCGCGGGCGGGCGACGAGGCGGCGGATGTTACCATGACCGCAGCCGCCGATACCTTCCGCGCAATCCTTGATGGCGAGATGAACCCCACCGCAGCGTTCATGACAGGCAAGCTGTCGGTTGACGGCGATATGGGCACGGCGATGCGCGTCGGTGCAGCGCTTAGCTAGGATGCAGCCCGCGCCGTTCCATGCCGCTCTGGCAGAGGGCCCCGACGGTGGCGCCGCGTGGTGGCTGACAATGGCCGACGGTGTGCGGATCAGGATCGCCGTCTGGTCGCCGAAGCCGGCGCGCGGCACCGTCTTCCTGTTTCCCGGGCGCACCGAATATGTCGAGAAATACGGGCTGAACGCGGGCGAACTGGCGGCGCGCGGCTATGCCACGCTGACCATCGACTGGCGTGGCCAGGGTCTGGCCGACCGTGCCCTGTCGGACCGCACCGTCGGCCATGTCGACCGTTTTGCCGACTACCAGCACGATGTGCGCGCGGCGGTCGAGGCGGCCCGGACGTTGGGCCTGCCCCGGCCCTGGCATCTGATCGCGCATTCGATGGGCGGCACCATCGGGCTGCGCTCGGTCATCGACGGCATGGATGTCGCCAGCGCGGTCTTTTCGGCGCCGATGTGGGGCATCATCATCGCGCCCTGGATGCGACCGCTGGTGCGCGCCTTTACCGGCGCATCAAGGCCGATCGGTCTTGGCCACCGCCTGGCACCCGGAACCCAGGCCGAGACTTACGTTCTGGCCGCACCCTTCGACGGCAATACCCTGACCCGCGACGCGGATATGTATGAATACATGCGCCGTCAGTTGATCGCCTGTCCCGATCTGGCGCTGGCCGGACCAAGCCTAGCCTGGGTGCACGAGGCGCTGAAGGAGACCCGCGCGTTGCAGCGGAGCGCGCTGCCCGACCTGCCCGTCGCCTGCGCGCTTGGCAGCAACGAGCGTATCGTCGAGGCGGCGGCGATCCATGCCACCGTGGCGCGCTGGCCCAGCGCCGAGATCGAGATCTTCGAAGGCGCCGAGCACGAGATCCTGATGGAAGGGCCAGCGGTGCGGGCGCGGTTCCTGGACCTGGCCGAGCGCACGTTTGCGCGGGCTGCAAAAACCTCGGCGAAAAGTTCCGCCGCGCGGTAATCGCTCGGGCGTTTTTACAAATTTATTGCCTCCGGCGGACATATTTGAGCCAAAATGAAAGCCCGATAGAATTGTCGGCGGCGTGCCCCAGGCCGGAGACACGCGCATCGCCGCCATGTCCGATATCCACGGCAACAGACCCCTATATGCGCGTTTCCAGAGGAACGGCGGGGGTGCAGATCATCTCGAGCGGCGGAACCCGACTTAACGCTTGATGCGCACAATCTGGCGCAGGGCCGACGTCGCGGCGTCGTAGATCAAGATATGTTCGTCTTCGGTGACGACCGCAAACCAGCCTGGACCTTGGGTAAAGGCCGTCACCCTGGCGCCCTGCGGCAGGGTGATCGTCTCGGGCAACGCACCCAGAACCGGCAAAGGTGAAACCGGCGCGGGTGGCGCGGGCTGTTGGAAGCGGATGACAAAGAGTGCGATCAGCACTAAGAACCCCAGGATCATCGTCCCGGCCAGCGCGGTCACGAGGCGCCTGAGATATCTGACAACCGCCGGATCGATCTCGTCCGGCTGGGGAGCATACCCGATGCCGTCTTCGCGCCAGCCTTCGTCAGCCATCTCGCCCCCCCGCGTTGTTACAGTCCGGATCGCCGCCGATCCCCCCGGACGTCTTGATAAGGCGCTTTCGCGCGACGTGCCAGAGGCGGAAGATCTGTCGCGCTCGCGTCTTGTCCGGCTGATCGTTGATGGTCAGGTGCGTCGCGCGGGCGAGATTCTGAGCGATGCCAAGGCGAAAGTCGCCGAGGGCGAGGTGATCGAGATCGCCGTGCCGCCGGCCGAGGCGGCGTCGACCGAAGCCGAGGCGATTCCGCTGGAGGTGATCTGGGAGGATGACGACCTGATCGTGGTGAACAAGCCTGCGGGCATGGTCGTTCATCCGGCACCCGGCTCGCGGGCGGGCACGTTGGTCAACGCGCTGTTGCATCATTGCGGCGACAGCCTGTCTGGCATTGGCGGCGAAAAGCGGCCCGGCATCGTGCACCGGATCGACAAGGACACCTCGGGCCTGATCGTCGCCGCAAAATCCGACCGCGCGCATCACGGGCTGGCGAAACAGTTCGAGAAACATACCGTCGAGCGGCGCTATCTGGCACTTTGCAACGGTGCTCCGAGCGAGGCCGACCCGAGGTTGCACGGTATCAAGGGCGTTCAGTTCGAGCCCGGCGGTGTGGTCAGGATCGCCACACAGCTGGCCCGTCACAAGACCGACCGGCAACGTCAGGCGGTGCTGTTTCATGGCGGACGTCATGCCGTGACCCGGATAAAAGTGGTCGAGCGGCTTGGCGAGCCGCCCGCTGCCGCCTTGGTGGAATGTCGGCTTGAGACCGGGCGCACGCATCAGATTCGTGTCCACATGGCGCATATCGGCCATGGGCTGATCGGCGATCCGACCTATGGCGGGCGGCGCAAACTGTCCCCAAAGGCGGTGGGCGACGGCGCCGCTGCCGCCGCAGCCTTTTCGCGTCAGGCGCTGCATGCGGCCAGTCTGGGTTTTGTTCATCCGGTCACGGAAGAGGTTTTGAGCTTTGACGCACCGCTGCCCGAAGATATGGCGGACCTCCTCGCCGCTCTCAGGCGTTAACAAAACATGCACATCGACGTGATAGAGGCGCAACACATCTTTCACCCGCCAGAATCTGGCGCATAGTGACCATCGACGGGAACAAGGCCAGAACTTGAACCGAACGGTTTAGTTCCTTATATTGGATTGGATTGGCTCGGCGAGGACGCGGGCAATCCGGGAGGCAGAACATGAGCACGTATACCAATCTTCCAGCACCATCCCCCGAACAGGGGATGAACCGTTATCTGCAGGAGATTCGCAAATTTCCGATGCTGGAGCCGGAACAGGAATACATGCTGGCCAAGCGCTGGGTCGATCATCAGGATACCGACGCCGCGCATCAGATGGTGACCAGCCACCTGCGCCTGGCCGCGAAAATCGCGATGGGCTATCGCGGCTATGGTCTGCCGACTGCCGAAGTGATTTCCGAGGCCAATGTCGGCCTGATGCAGGCGGTCAAGCGCTTTGACCCCGAAAAGGGGTTCCGCCTTGCCACCTATGCGATGTGGTGGATCCGCGCCTCGATCCAGGAATACATCCTTCGCTCGTGGAGCCTGGTGAAACTCGGCACGACATCGGCGCAAAAGAAGCTGTTTTTCAACCTGCGCAAGGCCAAGGCCAAAATCGGCGCCCTGGAAGAGGGCGATCTGCGGCCTGAAAACGTCGCCAAGATCGCGCATGAATTGAACGTCACCGAGGCCGAAGTGATCTCGATGAACCGGCGTCTTTCGGGCGGCGATGCCTCGCTGAATGCCACCGTGGGCTCGGCCGATGGCGACAGTTCCGCCCAGTGGCAGGACTGGCTTGAGGACGAGGACGCCGATCAGGCGACCGCCTATGCCGACAAGGACGAGCTTGAGACCCGGCGCGAGTTGCTGGCCAAGTCGATGGATGTGCTGAACGACCGCGAGAAGGACATCCTGATGCAGCGTCGGCTGGAGGAAAATCCGGTGACGCTCGAGGATCTGTCCGGCCAATACGGCGTCAGCCGCGAACGCATTCGCCAGATCGAGGTGCGCGCCTTCGAAAAGTTGCAAAAGCGGATGCGCGATCTGGCGAAGGATCGGGGCATCCTGGCAATGGCGTAAGACGTCTGGGCGTTTGCATACGTTTCTCTCCTGGCTTAGCGTGATCGCCAAAGCCGGGAGAAATCTCAGATGTCCGATCCGATCCGCTGGGGAATTCTCGGCGCCGCGAAATTCGCGCTCGGGCATATGGCGCCCGCGATCCATGCCGCGCGCGGTGCCCGGCTGCAGGCACTTGCATCATCCAGTCCCGAGAAGGCCCAGGGCTTTCGCGCATTCTGTCCGGGTCTTCGACTGCACGACAGCTACGATGCCCTTCTGGCCGATCCGGATATCGATGCCGTCTACATCCCCTTGCCCAACACATTGCACGTGCCCTGGACGCTGAAGGCGCTTGAGGCCGGCAAGCATGTGCTGACCGAAAAGCCGATCGCGATGAAGACCACCGAGGTCGACGCCCTGATCGCCGCCCGCGATCGTACCGGCCTCTTCGCCGCCGAGGCCTTTATGATCGTTCATCACCCGCAATGGCAGCTGGCCAAGGCGCTGGTCGCCGATGGCGCCATCGGACGGTTGATCCATGCGGGCGGCTTTTTCAGCTATGACAACAGCGCCGACCCCGGCAATATCCGCAACAAGCCTGACACCGGCGGTGGCAGCCTGCCCGACATCGGCGTCTATACCTGCGGCTCGGTCCGCTATGTGACCGGCGAAGAACCCATCGCGGTCAGCGCCGAGATCGAGTGGGAGAATGGTGTCGATGTGACGACCCATATGCACGCCCGGTTCGCCTCGTTCCGGTTCGATGCCACCACCTCGATGCGGATGCACAACCGGCAAGAGATGACGTTTCATGGGGAAAAAGGCCTGATCCGGCTGACCGCACCCTTCAACGCAGGCGTCTTCGGCGAGGCCCGGGTCGAACTGCACACCGGCCTGTCGGTGACCGTCGAACGTTTCCCCTCGGCCAATCAGTATGTGCTGCAGGTCGAAGCGTTTGGCCGGTCGGTCCGCGAGGGCGAGCCCTATGCCTGGAGCCTGGAGAACGCGCGCGGCACGCAAGCGATGCTGGATGCGGCCATCGCGGGCGAGATCTGACGCTGCGGCGGCATGGCCGTGTTTCGAAAACCTTGCACGACGCGCCCGCGCCGGGTAATCCGTCAACACTTGCCGCAAGCTATGCGGCCTATTGCAGGAGGCCGAAATGGCCCGCACGACAAAGCCGAAAACCACAGCAAGATCGAAACCCAAGGATGCGCCCGTCGTTCTGGACGAGCCTGACATGGACGATGACGACAGAGATGAGCGCTACGAGCGCGGCGAAAACCCCTGGATGCGTGGCCTGCACATGCTGATCTTCGCGGTTCTGTTCTATGTCGCGGGCTGGGTGCTGCTTGCGGTCGGCATCGTGCAGTTCCTCTGGCTGGTCTTCACCCAAGAGAAGAACGACAACGTCGCGGATTTCGGCGCAAGTCTGGCAAAATGGATGCGCGATACGGTGCGATTTTTGTCGGCGGCCAGCGAGGACAGGCCGTTCCCGTGGCGGCGTTGGGGCGCCTGACCCGGTCATAAGGTGGGCGCCGAAAGCCCACCTTACTCTTCCATCGCCTCCAACTCGTCGATGAAGTCCGAGATCATCGACAGGCCCTTGTCCCAAAAAGCCGGGTCGCTGGCATCAAGGCCAAAAGGCGCCAGCAGTTCCTTGTGGTGTTTCGATCCGCCCGCCTTCAGCATCTCGAAATACTTCTCCTGAAACCCCGGCGCGCCGTCGGCGTAGACCGCGTACAGTGCGTTCACCAGCCCGTCGCCAAAAGCATAGGCGTAGACGTAGAACGGCGAGTGGACGAAGTGCGGGATATAGACCCAGAACGTCTCGTAGCCGTCCATGAAGTTGAACACCGGACCCAGGCTTTCGCCCTGCACCGACATCCAGAGGTCGTTGATCGCCTCGGGCGTCAATTCGCCCTCGCGCCGCGCCGCGTGCAGTTTCACCTCGAAATCGTAGAACGCGATCTGGCGGACGACGGTGTTGATCATGTCCTCGACCTTGCCGGCCAGCAGCACCTTGCGCTCGGCTTGGGTTTTCGCGCCATCCAGCAGCTTGCGGAAGGTCAGCATCTCGCCAAACACGCTCGCAGTCTCGGCCAGGGTCAGCGGCGTCGCGGACAGCAATTCCCCCTGCCCCGCCGCCAGAACCTGATGCACGCCGTGACCCAATTCATGCGCCAGCGTCATCACGTCGCGCGGTTTGCCGAGGTAGTTCAGCATCACATAGGGGTGCACGTCAGTGACCGTGGGATGCGCGAAGGCGCCCGGTGCCTTGCCCGGCTTCACGCCCGCGTCGATCCAGCCCTTGTCGAAGAACGGCTGCGCCAGATCGGCCATTTTCGGATCGAACCCGGCATAGGCGGTCAGCACCATCTCGCGCGCGGCTTCCCAGCCGACGACCTTTTTCTCGTCCATCGGCAAGGGCGCGTTTCTGTCCCAAACCTCCAGCTTGTCAAGGCCCATCCACTTCGCCTTCAGCGCGTAATAGCGGTGCGACAGTTTGGGATAAGCCGCGACCACGGCGTTGCGCAGGGCCTCGACGACCTCAGGCTCGACATGGTTCGACAGGTGCCGCCCATGCATCGCGGTCGGCATCTTGCGCCAGCGGTCCGAGATTTCCTTTTCCTTCGCCAGCGTGTTGTGGACCCGCGCGAACAGCTTGATATTCGCCCCGAACACCCGCGCCAATTCGCGCGTCGCCGCCTCGCGCGTGGCGCGCTCGGGATCGGTCAGCAGGTTCAACGTGCCTTCCAGGTTCAGCGCCTCGCCGCCGACCTTGAACCCCAGACCCGCCATTGTCTCGTCAAAATGCTTGTTCCAGGCCGAAGCCCCGACGACCGACTGGTCATGCAGGAATTTTTCCAACTCGTCGGACAACTGATGCGGCCGCATCGCGCGCAGCCGCTCGAACACCGGCTTGTAGCGCGCCAGATCGGCATTGGCAGCAAACAGCGTGGCCAGTTTGGCATCCTCGATCCGGTTGATTTCCAGCGAGAAGAACACCAGCGGCGTGGTGTGATCGGTGACCTTGTCCTGGGTGTCGGACATGAATTTGGCGCGGTCGGCGTCGAGCGTATTCTGGTAATAGCGCAGGCCCGCATAGGACATCAGACGCCCGGCGATAACGTCGATCTTCTCGTAGGCCAGAACGCAGTCCAGCATCGCACCCGCCGACAATTCCGCCAACTTGCCTTCGTAGGTGCTCGCGAATTCGGCGCAAGCCTTTTCCAGCCACCCAAGATCGCGGCCAACCTCGGGCGCATCGGGCGCGCCATAAAGGTCGGACAGGTCCCATTCAGGCAAATCGCCGAAGTTGCCTTTGGCTGCGGCATTGGCATCGTAGACGGGGCGGGGCGGGGTGCGGAGCATCGGAAAACCTCATTCAGTGACCGGCAGACACATAGGTCCGGCAGAGGCCCAAACGCAACCCGCCGCGACCATATGCGGGGTCGCGGCGGGGTAGGTCACCGGTGCCAGCAATATTACGCCAGCTTGGCCTTCAGCGACACCTTGATCGCACCCAGCGCCATCGACAGCGGGCATTCGCGTTTGGCCTTGTCAGCCAGTTCCTGAAACTTGGCGTCCTCGATGCCCGGCACCTTGCCGGTCAGGTCCAGCGCACTTTCGGTGATCCCGGTGCCGGCGATCAGCTCGACCGTCGCGGTCACGTCCAGCGCATCGGCAGGGGTGCCGTTTTCGGCCAGAAAATGCGACAACTGCATCGCAAAACAGCCCGCATGCGCGGCGGCCAGCAGTTCTTCAGGGTTGGTGCCCGATTGGCCTGTCTCGTCCTCAAACCGGCCCTTGAACGAATAGGGCTGGCCGCTGAAAACGCCACTTTGCATATCCAGCTTGCCCGCGCCGTCCTTCAGCGCGCCTTGCCAATGGGCCTGTGCCGTTCTTTTCATGTGATCTCTCCTTGTTAAGCAGCGTTGCCACTCAACTTAGATGGCTTTGGCGCATTTGCCATGTCGTCAACGCGGATATCTTGCCTAGATTAGATGCTATGACCCGATCCGACCTTCTCACTGTCACCGACCGTGGCATCTATTGCGCGATGGGCGATTTCCATATCGACCCATGGCGACCGGTTCCGCGCGCGCTGATCACGCATGGCCATGCCGATCACGCCCGGCCCGGTCACGCCGCCTATCTGGCGACCGAGGCCGCAGCCCCGGTGATCCAGCACCGCCTGGATGTGCGCCCTGAAACGATCAGATATGGCGAGACGCGGCGCATTGGCGCGGTCACCGTCAGCTTTCATCCTGCGGGCCACGTTCCGGGATCGGCGCAGATCAGGGTCGCGCACAAAGGCGAGGTCTGGGTCGTCTCGGGCGATTACAAGACCGCGCCCGACCGTCTGTCCGAGCCGTTCGAGCCGGTGCCCTGCGACACGTTCATCACCGAATGCACCTTCGGACTGCCGATCTTTCGCTGGCAATCCGAGGCCGAGGTGATGGCCGAGGTCGACGCCTGGTGGGCGGCGAACCGGGCCGAGGGGCGGTTTTCCGTCCTCGGCACCTATTCGCTGGGCAAGGCGCAGCGGGTTTTGGCGGGGATCGACGCCAGCGCCGGGCCAATCCTGACTCACGGTGCTGTCGAGAACACCAACGCGGTGCTGCGCGCGCAGGGGTTAAGCCTGCCCGACACGGTCCGGGTGACGCCCGAGACCGACCTAAAGGCCCATGCCGGGGCCCTGGTGATCGCGCCGCCTTCGGCACTGGGCGGCCCGTGGCTGAACCGCTTCGGTCGCGCCTCGACCGGGTTTGCGTCGGGCTGGATGGCGGTGCGCGGCATCCGCCGGCGCCGCGCTGCCGACCGGGGGTTCGTGATCTCGGATCACGCCGACTGGGCGGGGCTGAACCAGGCGATCAAGGCCACCGGTGCCTCGCGGGTGATTGCCACACATGGCTATACGTCGGTGTTCCGGCGCTGGCTGGAAAGCGAGGGCTATGAGGCGGGCGTCATCGCCACCGAGTTCACCGGCGAGAGCTTGGACGCAGCCGAGGCGGACCCAGAATGAAACGCTTCGCCCGCCTCTTCGCCGCCCTGGACGGTACGACAAGCACCAAGGCCAAGGTCGCAGCCCTTGCCGCCTATTTCGCTGACGCCCCGGAAGACGACCGGCTTTGGACCGTTGCGCTGCTGTCCGGGCGTCGTCCCAAACGCTCGGTCACCGCCACACGGCTGCGCGAATGGGCCGCCGAGGTAGCGGAGTTACCGCTGTGGCTGGTCGAGGAAAGCTATGCCATCGCGGGCGATTTGGCCGAGACGATTTCACTGATCCTGCCGCTGCCGACCGAGGAAACCGACCTGCCACTTTCGCACTGGATCGCCGAGGTCCGGCAATTGGCCGATCAGCCCGAAGAGGCGAAGAAGCCGCGCATCCTGGCCACCTGGGCAGCACTTGAGGGCACCGAGCGGTTCCTCTTCAACAAGCTTCTGACCGGCGGTTTTCGGATGGGCGTCAGCCAGACCCTGATGACCCGCGCTTTGGCCCAGGCCACCGGCATCACCGAGGCCGAACTGGCACACCGTCTTATGGGCGACTGGGCACCCGAACGCACGACATGGGACACGCTGATCCTGACCGACGATCCCGCCGCCAACTTGTCGCGGCCCTATCCGTTCTATCTGGCCTACCAGATCGACGGCGCGCCCGAAGACTTGGGCCCGCCCGAGGGCTGGTTCGCCGAATGGAAATGGGACGGCATCCGCGGTCAGCTGATCCGCCGCGGGGCCGAGCATTACCTCTGGTCGCGCGGCGAGGAATTGATGACCGCCCGCTTCCCCGAATTTGCCGCGACGCGCGACTGGCTGCCCGACGGCACGGTGATCGACGGCGAGGTTCTGGCCTTTGCCGACGGTCACCCCCTGCCCTTCGCCGCCCTGCAACGCCGGATCGGGCGCAAGACGGTGCCGAAAAAGGTGCTGGCCGAGGCGCCGGTGATCCTGATGGCCTACGATCTGCTTGAGGATAACGGCAAGGATATCCGCGCCCAGCCCTTTGCCACCCGCCGCGCACGTCTGACGCAGATCATCGAGGCCCTGCCCCCAGAGGCCCCGCTGCGCCTGTCGCCCGAGGCGGCGTTCGACAATTGGCAAGACCTGGCCACGCTGCGTCAAGGCTCGCGCGATGCGGGCGCCGAAGGACTGATGCTGAAACGCCGGGCGGCCCCCTATCTGTCAGGCCGCAAGAAGGGCGACTGGTGGAAATGGAAGGTCGATCCGCTGACCATCGATGCGGTGATGATCTACGCGCAGGCGGGCAGCGGACGGCGCGCGAACCTCTACACCGATTTCACCTTTGCGGTCTGGGACGGCGATGCGCTGGTGCCGTTCACCAAAGCCTATTCCGGGCTGACCGATGCCGAGTTCAACCGCATCACCGCCTGGGTTCGCAAGAACACGCTGGAACGCTTCGGCCCGGTGCGGAGGGTCACGCCAAAACATGTGTTCGAGATCGCCTTCGAGGGCATCCAGAAAAGCACGCGGCACAAATCCGGCGTGGCCCTGAGGTTTCCCCGCATGCTGCGCTGGCGCGAGGACAAGCCGGTGGATGAGGCCAACTCGCTGGACGATCTGCAAGAGATGCTTGCGATTTACGGCTAGGCCGCGCAGGACTGGGGGCGCAATTCTTCTGCGAAGAATTCATCGCTGCGCCTGGTGAGGCCGATTTTTCGCAGAAAAATCGTGCGTCGCGAGGGCAACAGATGAACAGATTGGTACTTCTGGGAACCAAGGGCGGCCCCGCGATCCGGCAGGGCGGTGCGATGCCGACGTCCAGCTTTCTCGACCTCGACGGCCATCGCATCGTCGTCGATTGCGGCCTTGGCGTCACCAAGGGGCTGGTCGAGGCCGGGGTGGATCTGCGCGAGATCGACTTGATCTTTCTGACGCATCTGCATTCCGATCACCTTTTGGAACTTGGCCCGCTGATCCACACGGCCTGGACCACTGGCCTCAAAACTCCGATCCGCGTTTTCGGACCACCGGGAACGGATGCCTATTGGGCGGGCTTTCTCGCCTCGATGGCCTTCGACAACGGCATCCGGGTCGCCGACGAAGGCCGCACCCCGCTGGACAGACTGGTGCAGGTCCAGACCTACGGCGAAGGCACCGTCCTTGATGGCCCGCTGGCCGTCCGCGCGCTGCGCGTCGAGCATCCGCCGGTGACCGAGGCCTATGCGCTGCGCTTTGAAGGCTCGGCCACGGTCACGATGTCCGGCGACACCTGCTATTTCCCGCCGCTTGCCCAATTCGCGGCAGGGTCGGACGTGCTGGTGCACGAGGCGCTGTTGCCCGAAGGCGTCGATCATCTGGTCGAACGCACCGGCCTTGGCGAGGCGCTGCGCCATCACCTTTTTGCCTCGCACACCTCGGTCGAAGATGCCGCACAGATCGCCCGCGATGCCGGTGTCGGACGGCTGGTCCTGAACCATCTGGTGCCCGCCGACGATCCACGCTTTGGCCCCGCCGAATGGCTGGCGCGGGCGGCGTCGGTCTGGAACGGCCCGGTTAACGTCGGACACGACGGGCTGGTGATTCTGCTTTAACTGACCACTGGCAAGGGCAACGACAGAAGAAATGGTACCGACGCCCCGGCTCGAACGGGGGACCCCTAGATCCACAATCTAGTGCTCTAACCAACTGAGCTACGTCGGCACTCGGATTGGCGTTTACCGCCCGCCCCATACGATTGCAAGGGGCGGCTGTGCTCAGAAGTCGATGGCCCAGGTCTGTTCCACCAGATCGCAGCCAAAGGACCGAACCGGGCGCGATGCCGTCACCCGCAACCCCGCCGCCACGTAAAGCGCGCAGGCCGCGCGGTGGCTTTCGTGGGTCCAGAGGGTCAGCCCGCCATAATCCCGGTCACGCGCGTAGCGTAGGCAAAGATCCAGCATCCTGCGGCCAAGGCCGTGGCCGCGCGCCTGCGGTGCCAAGAGAAACATCCTCAGCTTGGCGCGCCCCTGCGGCCCGGCGACGCAAAAGATGCTGCCTAACCGCGCGCTGTCCGCCACCGCCACCCAGCCGCGTTCCCGGCGCGGATCGCGATTGGCCAGATGATCCGCGATGATACCGGCGACAAGCGGTCCGAAGGTCTCATCGAAGCCTTCCTCGCGCGCATAAAGCACCCCATGCAGATCGGCCAGCCATTGCGCATCGGTCGCCTCAAAATCGCGAAAGGTGATCTCTTCCATGCGCCGCATCTATCCACGCCGCCCGTGACCCCGCAAGCCTGCGGACTTGCACCATCCCTGGCGGAGGAGTAGCCAGCGGCCGGAACCGATCCCGAACCGACGGAGGCCGATATGGGCATCGACAAGCAAAGCAGTATTTCCGCCAATCTGCAGATCGGCCCGACCTCGCTTGGCATGGTGCGCATCTATGTCGAAGCCGACGGCGTGGACCTGCCGCTTGATTTCGAGCCTGAAGAGGCCGAAGAGATCGCCGAGGAACTGCGCGTGGCGGCCGAGCGTGCGCGTGCCTCAGGCGGCGGTGGCGGCGGACAGTCGGCCAAACCCAAAGGCAAACGTCGCTGAGGCATTTCGGCTTGAATCTGCATGCCGAATTCACTGCCTCTCGCCGCTGGCTCGAACGCGAATTCGCGATAGAGACTGGCTCACGTTAAAGTCGAAACACGTCAAGCCCCGCAGCGACGCCCGGATCGCGCGCCGCGTGCAGCCTCAACGCTGCGTGACGCGCGAATTTCTGCATCATCACCTTGCGCCGGGCCGGTGCCAGCCTGGTTTCGGGGCCAAGATGCACGATCTCGGCATCGTAAGGATCGGCCAGGATCAGGCCGCTGCCTTCGGGCAGTAACGCACGCGGGAAATCGGCATCGACGGCCCAGAAGAACCGGTCGCACCATTCAAGATAGCCCTGCCATTTGTGGTCGCACATGAAATCGGCGCGCGAGGATTTGCACTCGACGATCCAGACCTCGCCCTTGGGGCCCAGCGCCATCACATCGACCCTCAGGCCGGGTGTAGGCACCAACTCCTCCACGGTCACGAAGTTGTGGCCAAGAAGATGACGGCAGGTGCCGCGCGCCAGAAGCTGGCCAGGGGCGAGGGTTTCAAGCATCGGCAAACTATGAACAGAGCGGGAACATCTGTAAAGACCCCGGTGGCGGTTCGCGGATCTGCGATCTGCAAGCTTGCCAACGCCGCCGCGCGCGCGCAAAGCTGCCGCGATCGTCTGAAAAGGAAGTGTGATGCGTCTTGCGGAACATCTGTCACAGTCGGGCGCTCTGCTGTTCCGCTGGCGCGGTTATGCGCTTCTTGTTCTTCTGCCGCTGCTGGTGCTGGCCGTCAGCAGGGGTGAACCGGTCGAGGTGTTCGGAGGTGAGATTGTCGACAGCCTCTATGAGACTGTCTGCTATGGGCTTGTCGCGATGGGCCTCGCGCTGCGTATCTGGACGGCGGGCACGGTGCCTGCGGGCACCTCGGGCAGGAACCGCAAAGGGCAGATCGCCGCGACGCTGAATACCACCGGGCCTTACGCGCTGTGCCGCAATCCGCTGTATCTGGGCAACTGTCTGATCTACGCTGGGGTGGTTCTGATCGCGCAAGATCTGATGCTGGGCGTCATCCTGGCGCTGGCGCTGGCGCTGTATTACGAGCGCATCATCGCCGCCGAAGAGGCCTTTCTGGCCGAGCGCTTTGGCGCCACCTACGCCGCATGGGCGGCGGCAGTGCCCGCCTTCTGGCCGCGCCTCGGATCCCGCTCACTTCGCGCCGACCTGCCCTTCGCCTGGCGCACCGCACTTCGCCGCGAACACACGACGGTGTTCTTCGCGCTCTTGGCATTCTGGCTGATCGACGCCGGCCAAAGCGTGGCAATGGGCGAGACGCTGGACGAGCTATGGGGGCTTGCCCTTTTGGTTGCCACCCAGGTCGGGCTGACCTCGCTTCGACATCGCTCGACAATCTTCGACATGCCGGGCCGCTGACACCCCTTGCGGCAGCACCTCGCGCGCCCTACCTTCGATGTTGGCGGTTCTGCCCCTCTCGTGCGAGACCTTTTTCCAGTGGCCGATAAGCATGCTCGAGGATGCTGGCTCTGCGCGGACCCTGGTCCGTCTATCCGGTGCCCACCTGGTTGAACCAGGCTCTCGGGAAATCCACGTCTCCACGGACCGGGCGGTTCCGCCACTTTCTTGGCAGACACGAAAATGGGGGCGGATTGCTCCGCCCCCAGTGCTACAGATCCGGTTTGCCTTGGGGGTCAATCGAACCTGTAGACGAGGGAAGCGTTGAACGTGTTGTCTGTCTTCTTTCCCGTCGTGACAGCGCTGTCGTACTCGACCCGATAGCCAAGGCGCGTCGACAGGTTGTCGCTCATTGCAAAGCTTACGCCGATGTCGTTCGACGACGCCGTGTTGAAGTCCGACTTCAGGATGTCGGTGTCGTTGGTGATCGAGATCGTGTCGGTCAGCCCGTAGTAGAACCGCGACGATGCCAGCACTGCGCCTTCGGTATCGTCGCTGCCAGCGGTGTCCTCGATGTAGCGGACGCCGGGGCCGGCCTGAACGCGCCACGCCATGTTCGGCGTGTTCACGATGCGGTAGCCTAGGCCCACGCCAAGGAAACCGTCAAGCTCGACATCCGTCTCGCCCGGCAGCAGGTCGAGATTGGCAAGGCCGTCATACTCCAGCCGACCGATGCCGTAGGCATAGAGACGGTCATCGATGGTGCGGCTGACGTCGTAGACCACGAACGCTTCTTCGTTGTCCTTCGCGCCGTCGGTCTCGGAGAACTCGAGCGCGACGCCGAACAGATGGCTCCACGGGCCGGTGGTATAGCGCATGCGACCGGCCACGGCGAAGTCTTGCGTGTCTTTGCCGCCAGAAGTGGCCGAGTAGCTGGCCGAAACGCTGCCGGTCCAGCCTTGCTGGTACGACTGATCGCCGAAGCGGCGCGCGTCGTTGCCACGGGCAAGCTCTTCCGCCGCGTCGTCAGAGAGGTCGTCGATACGATCATCAAGCGCCTCGGTGCCGACAAGAGTGCCTTGAGCAGCGACGAACCCGGTCGACAGGATGAGGGCGAATGCAGATACGCCCGCGAGCAGGGTGGTTTTCATTGTCAGGTCCTTTCCCAAGCAGGAAACCCGGACCCGTCATTGGACCCGGAGGCATCTCAGCCTTGGGAGGGATATAGAAACCGGTTATAGGAAAGTGAAATTCATAATATTCACTGTTACAATGAGTTATTATCACCTTTGGCGCCAGGTTCGCCCAGCAACTCGACCTCACCATCTTCACTCAGCAGTTCCAGCCGATCGAACAGCTCGCCTGTCTCGGCGTCGATCCCGGCTTCGACAGCGCGCAGCACCGTCGCGACTGCGGCTGCAAGCCCAGGGTCGATGTCCTCACGCCAGACGGTCCAGGCCGGGTAGGAAAAGCTTGGCCCATCCGGAACCAGATGCATCGTGCCGTCATCGAGATGGCGCTTGACGTAGCGGGCGGGAAGATAGGCGGCCATGTTGCGCCGCAGGATGTAATCCGCACCAAGGGCACCCAGCGAAAGCGTAAGGCCCGGGGTGGTCAGCGCGGGAAGATGCAGCGCGTGGGCCTGCACGAATTCCGGGCCCCAGTCGATGAACGCATACCGGCCGGTCAGGTTATCCAGATCGGGATCGGGAAAGCTCGCTACCAGCACCAGATCCTCATCGAACCCGCGCTCGACCCGCAGGCCGGGCCGCAGCGTCGGCGCGTACATCAGCGCTATCTGGATCACGCCTTCAACGAGGAACCGCGTGAGACGATCGGGCATGCCCAATTCTGCGCGCAGGCTCAGATCGGGCATCGCGCTGCGCAGTCCGTCGAGCAGCCTGAACCCAAGGCGCGGCCACAGCGAATATTGCGCGCCGATGGTCAGGCTGCGGGTATAGCCCTCGGGAACCGCGATCTGCTGGCGCGCTTCGGCCCATATCTTGATCAGGCTCAGGGCATAATGCTCGAACTCGCGCCCTGCCGCCGTCAGCTCGGCCCCGGCTTTCGAGCGGGTGAAGAGCGGCCGCCCGATGGCGTCTTCCAGGCGCTGGACGCGCAGGCTGACAGCCGACTGCGTGACAAACAAGCGCTCAGAGGCCGCAACGAACGAGCCGGCGGCGGAAACCTCGAGAAAGGTCTTGATCAGGGCAAGGTCCATCAGCCGGGTTTAGGCGAGGTGCCCGTCCCGGCGCAACGCCCGGTTTCAGCGCCGGTCGATCGGCACAAGTGCGGCAACGGGGCGTCCTGCATCGCCCCCGGCCTTCCTGCCCGAGTTGCCGCCACCCTCGGGTGCGGCCATCCCCATCACCGCGATGCCGAACCGCACCCCGGAAAACACGATGCCGTTGAAGAGCACAAGCAGCGCCACCGCCAGCGGCGCCTCGGCAGTATGGGCGACCAGATGCCACAGGCCGCCCACGTCAAGCCAGAGCAAAAGCGCGATGAACAGCGCCGCCAGCACATATCCAATCGCCACATGGCGGATGTAAAGGCGCACCAGATCAGAAATGGGCAACTCCCTTCACCTGCAACCTAATTGGGCGCGCGCGGTTCAAGCCCTTTGGGCTGCGACGCATCCGCGCGGCGGGCGCGGGTGACCGCGAGCAGGCCGAAAGGCCCGCCCTAAAACGTCTCGGGCTTGGCCTCGCGCGCCATGTGATCGAGAACGCCATTGACGAACCGCGCCTCGCGTCCCTCTGGAAAGAACGCCTTGGCGATATCGACATATTCGTTGATCACCACCTTCGGCGGCGCCGCACCCTCAGTCATCTCGGCCCCTGCAGCCCGAAACAGGGCGCGCAAAGTCGGGTCGATCCGCGCAATCGGCCACTTTGCCACCAGCGCGCGGTCGGTCATCTGGTCGATCCGCGCCTGAAAGGTCACCGCATCCTCGACGATCTTGCGAAACAGAGCGGCGTCGCCCTCGGCCATCTCGTCGCCATCATAGATCGCGCCAAAGCGGTGCGTCTCGAACTCGGGCAGCACCTTGTCGGCACCCTGCCCCGCCGCCTCCATCTGAAAGAGCGCCTGCAGCGCGTACAGTCGCGCGGCCGATTTCATCTGGCGGGTGGGTTTCATTCGGGCGCAGTCTCACGCCCGCCGGGGCGAAAGCCGATGCCCTTGGCAGCACCCTTCCACCTGCGCGACAGGGCGATCAGATGCAGCGCTGCGGCAGCAGCACCGCCGCCCTTGTTCTGGCCCTCGGGATCGGCGCGGACTTCCGCCTGATCGCGGGTCTCGACGGTCAGGATGCCGTTGCCGATACAGGCGCCGTCCAGCCCCAGCAGTGTCAGCGCGCGCGAGCTGTCGTTGCAGACCGTGTCATAATGCGTCGTCTCGCCCCGGATCACGCAGCCCAGCGCCACGAAGCCGTCGAAATCGCCCTGCCCGCGCGCCAGCCGGATTGCCGTCGGAATTTCCAGCGCGCCCGGCACTTCGGCAATCTCGACCTCGGCCCCTGCCTGCGACGCCACCGCCTTGGCGCCGGCCACCAGGTTGTCGGCAATGTCCTTGTAGTAAGGGGCGACGACGATCAACAGTTTCACCGGCTTGTCGAAGCCCGGCAGTGCCAGTTCGTGGTGGGATTGCGAGGCGGCCATCAGGTCAGTCCTTCGGTATCGGCCGGGTGCCGGTGATCGCCAGGCCGTAGCCCTCCAGCCCGACCACCCTGGGCTTGGCCGAGTTCGTCAACAGCACGATCTCGGACAGGCCCAGCGCCGACAGGATCTGCGCCCCAAGCCCGTACTGGCGCAAAGTCTGCGGCGATACCGCGTCCTCCATCACCAGCTTCATATGCGTGTCGCGCAGCAGCACCAGCACACCGCGCCCCGCCTCGCCGATCAGCTGCATCGCATTGCCGAACTCGCGCGCCCGGCCCGGTCCGCCGACGCCCACCACATCGAGAAGCGGATCCAGCGTGTGCATCCGGACCAGTACCGGCTCGGCACCCGAAATATCACCCTTGATCAGCGCGATATGCTCAGACCCATGCGTGTCGTCGGTGAAGATCCGCATCACCCAGTCGCCGCCAAACTCGGACTGGATCGTCTTTTCGGTCGTGACCTTGACCAGATTGTCGTTGCGGCGACGGTAGGCAATCAGGTCGGCGATCGTGCCGATCTTGAGGGCGTGGCGCTGTGCAAAGGCTACCAGGTCAGGCAGCCGCGCCATCGAGCCGTCATCGTTCATGATCTCGCAGATCACGCCCGCAGGGTTGAGGCCCGCGAGGCGGCTGATATCCACCGCCGCTTCGGTATGGCCGGCGCGGACCAGCACGCCGCCACCTTTGGCGCGCAGCGGAAACACGTGACCCGGCGTCGCGATGTCGGCAGCTGCCTTCGACGGGTCGATTGCCACCGCCACAGTGCGGGCCCGGTCATGCGCCGAAATGCCCGTC
This sequence comes from Paracoccaceae bacterium, assembly GCA_037968375.1. Classification (GTDB taxonomy): domain Bacteria; phylum Pseudomonadota; class Alphaproteobacteria; order Rhodobacterales; family Rhodobacteraceae; genus CANNFR01. The sequence continues at coordinate 21,629 of JBBKVJ010000144.1, forward strand.
GTGACACCTTCGCGGGCTTCGATGGAGATCGTGAACGCGGTTTCGTGGCGCGAGGAATTGGCATGTGCCATCAGCGGCAGACCCAATGCGTCGATCCGCTCGGCGGTCATCGCCAGGCAGATCAGGCCGCGACCGTGGGCGGCCATGAAGTTGATCTTCTCGGGCGTCGCCATCTGCGCGGGGATCACCAGATCGCCCTAGTTCTCGCGATCCTCGTGGTCGATCAGGATGAACATTCGGCCGTTGCGGGCATCCTCAAGGATCTCCTCGATCGAGGAGACGGCATCGGAATAGCTGGCGAACATAGTGTCGGACATTGGCCCCCCGGGGCGTCTGGATAGCGTCTGGATAACGTCTGGCGGGTGTATGGCAGGCGTATGGCAGTTTGGTCCCGCCGGCGGGCATACAACACGCACGGGGCGAATGGCCAGAGGCGGCGGCGTCACGCCCTAAAAATACCGCTCTGCCGGCAGGTAGCCCCCCTGCAGCGCGGCCTCGGCCCACGCGCGCTCTTCGCCGGTGTCGCCGATCATCAGCACCCGGTCGGCGGGCCAATGCGCCGGGCCCAGCGTGGTGAGCAGAGCCGCGCGCGCTTCGGACCACGCCGCG
>JBBKVJ010000145.1:0-30431 GCA_037968375.1 Paracoccaceae bacterium
GGCGGTCGCCGATGCGGCACAACGCTATCGCGGCCTGCGGGCGACGTCGAACCTGATCGCGGGCGGGCTGGTTCTGCTGCTGGCCGGGGTGGGTCTGGCCTATGCACTTGCCCGCACCGGCCCCGAGTTCCGCGCCCGCAATGTGGTCGAGCGGGGGGTGTTGGCGCTGCTGATCCTCTGCGCCTCGATCGCCATCATCACCACGCTGGGGATCGTGTTGTCGATGCTGTTCGAAACGCGCGAGTTCTTCTCGCAATACGACTGGCGGCGGTTTTTCTTCAGCACCACCTGGTCGCCGCAGTTCCGCGGCAATTCCGATCTGGGCATCCTGCCACTGCTCTGGGGCACGCTTTACATCTCGTTCATCGCCCTTCTGGTCTCGGTGCCCATTGGCCTGTTCGCGGCGATCTACATGAGCGAATATGCCGGGCCCCGGATGCGATCTGTCGCGAAACCGATGATCGAGGTGCTGGCCGGCATCCCGACCATCGTCTACGGACTTTTCGCGCTGATCACCGTCGGGCCGCTCTTGCGCGACTACTTCGCGCAACCGCTGGGCCTAGGCACCTCGTCCTCGTCGGTGATGACGGCGGGCGTGGTGATGGGCGTGATGCTGATCCCGTTCGTGTCGTCGCTGAGCGACGACATCATCAACGCTGTGCCGCAGGCGATGCGCGACGGCTCGCTGGCGCTTGGCGCCACGCATAGCGAGACGATCCGCCGGGTCGTGTTTCCGGCGGCACTGCCCGGCATTGTCGGTGCGGTGCTGCTGGCTGCCAGCCGCGCCATTGGCGAGACGATGATCGTGGTGCTGGGGGCAGGGGCGGCGGCCAGGATTGACCTCAACCCGTTCGAGGCGATGACCACCGTCACCGTCAAGATCGTCAGCCAGCTGACCGGCGACACCGATTTCTCGTCACCCGAAACGCTGGTCGCCTTCGCGCTAGGGCTGACGCTGTTTGCGATGACGCTGTGCCTGAACGTGCTGGCGCTGTGGATCGTGCGCCGCTACCGGGAGCAATACGAATGACCGATCTTGTCGCCGCCAAGGCCCCACGGCAGGGCTCCATCCTGACGCTTGACCGCCGCACCCGGCGCCGCAATGCGGCCGAGGCGCGGTTCAAGCTTTACGGACTGATCGCGGTCCTTACCGGCATGGCCGCGCTTGTGGTTCTTCTGGCGTCGATCCTGATCAACGGCGCGTCGGCGTTCCAGCAGACCTATGTCCTGCTGCCTGTCGAATTATCCGCTGACACGCTGGACAAGACCGGCACCCGGAACCCTGCCGAAATCGCCAAGGTCACGACCTTTGGCTATGCGCCGATGATCGTGGCGGCGATGGAACGCACGATGGCCGAGGCGGGGATCGCCATCGAAGGGCTGTCGGTCAAGGCGGCGGGCGCGCTGATCTCGAAAGGGGCTCCGGCGCAAGTCAGAAATTTTGTGCTGGCCAACCCGCAGGCGATCGGCACGACAGTGACCTTCGACATGCTGGCGTCGGGTCGTATCGACGGCTTCTTCAAGGGTCGGGTCAGCATGGACAGCGCGGCGCTGGACCAGAACGTCAGCCCCGCACAGTTGCAACTGGCCCAGGCGCTGGCCGACAGCGGCGTGCTGGTCAAAAAGTTCAACTGGGCCTTCATCACTGCACCTGACGCGTCCGATCAACGGCCCGAAGCGGCGGGCCTGGGCGTGGCGGTTCTCGGTTCGCTTTACATGATGCTGATTGTGCTGGCGCTGGCACTGCCGATCGGCGTCGGTGCCTCGATCTATCTTGAGGAATTTGCACCAAAAAACCGCTGGACCGACCTGATCGAGGTCAATATCTCGAACCTCGCCGCCGTGCCCTCGATCGTGTTCGGCATCCTCGGCCTTGCGATCTTCATCAACTTCGCGGGCCTGCCGCAATCGGCGCCCATCGTCGGTGGTCTGGTGCTGACGCTGATGACGCTGCCGCGGATCATCATTCCGGCACGCGCAGCACTGAACGCGGTGCCGCCGTCGATCCGCGAGGCGGCCCTTGGGGTAGGGGCCTCGCAGACCCAGACGGTGTTCCACCATGTCCTGCCGCTGGCCGCACCCGGCATCCTGACCGGCCTGATCATCGGTCTTGGCCAGGCCCTGGGCGAGACCGCCCCGCTGCTGCTGATCGGCATGGTCGCTTTCGTGCGGGAATATCCTGACGCGCCGCCGGAAGGTTTCTTTGACCCCGCCACGGCGCTGCCGGTGCAGATCTACAACTGGACCCAGCGCGCCGATCCGGCCTTTGTCGAACGCGCCTCGGGCGCCATCATCGTGCTTCTCGTCTTCCTTCTGACGATGAACGCGCTGGCAATTTTCCTGCGGCGCCGTTTCGAGCGTCGGTGGTAGAAAAGGTGCAGATCATGGATGACAGCCGAAGTGCGGAGAGAACGGTGCAAACCGACGATGTGAAGTTTCGGGCGCGGGGGGTTGATGTGTTTTACGGCGACAACCACGCGATCAAGGATGTCGATGTCGATATCCTCGACAAGACCGTCACCGCCTTCATCGGCCCGTCGGGCTGCGGCAAGTCGACGTTTCTACGCTGTCTCAACCGGATGAACGACACCATTCCGATTGCCCGGGTCACCGGTGAGATGCTGCTGGACGGCGAGGATATCTACGATCCCCGCGTCGATCCGGTGCAGTTGCGCGCCAAGGTCGGCATGGTGTTTCAAAAGCCGAACCCGTTTCCAAAGTCGATCTACGACAATGTCGCCTATGGCCCGAAAATCCACGGGCTGGCGCGCAACAAGGCCGAACTGGACGAGATCGTGGAAAACGCGCTGCGCCGGGCGGCGCTTTGGAACGAGGCCAAGGACCGGCTGTCGGAACCGGGGACGGGGCTGTCGGGCGGCCAGCAGCAGCGCCTGTGCATCGCCCGCGCGGTGGCAACCTCGCCCGAGGTGGTGCTGGTGGACGAACCTTGCTCGGCGCTGGACCCGATTGCCACCGCACAGATCGAAGAGCTGATCGACGAGTTGAAAACCAACTATTCCGTCGTCATCGTCACCCATTCGATGCAGCAGGCCGCACGCGTCAGCCAGCGCACCGCGTTTTTCCACCTTGGCAGCCTCGTTGAATACGGCGAGACCGGGCATATATTCACCAATCCGACCGACCCGCGCACCGAAAGCTACATTTCGGGCCGGATCGGGTAAGCGAGGGCATCATGGCAAGCGATCAACATATCCTGTCGGCGTTCGACCGCGATCTGGAGGGCATCCAGGCGCAGATCATGAAGATGGGCGGGCTGGTTGAGGCGGCGATCCTCGACGCCGCGAAATCGCTGGAAACCCGCGATCTGGAACTGGCCGAGGCGGTTCGCAAGGGCGACAAGGTCGTCGACCAGCTGGAAGAGCGGATCAACCAGGCGGCGGCGCGGGTGCTGGCGTTGCGCTCGCCCGCAGCGACGGATCTGCGCACCGTGCTGTCGGTGATGAAGATCTCGGCCAATCTGGAACGGATCGGCGATTACGCCAAGAACCTGGCCAAGCGGACCTCGGTTCTGGCCGAAATGTCCGAGGTCGGCAGTTCGGCAGGCGCACTTCGGCGGATGGCACGGGCCGTCGCCGACATGCTGAAGGACGCGCTAGACGCCTATATCCAGCGCGATGAGGTGCTGGCGGCCGATGTGCGCCAGCGCGACCATGATATCGACCAGATGTACAACGCGCTGTTCCGCGCGCTCTTGACCCACATGATGGAAGACCCGCGCAACATAACCGCTTGTATGCACATGCATTTCATCGCCAAGAACATCGAGCGGATGGGCGATCATGTCACCGCGATCGCAGAACAGGTGATCTATCTGGTGACCGGTCAGATGCCCGAAGAAAGCCGCCCCAAGGGCGATGACACGTCCTATTCCCTGCTCGGGGTCGAGGAGGAATAGACGTGGCCGACCGTCATCCTCTGGTCCTTGTCGTCGAGGACGAAGCCGCGCAGCGCGAGGTTCTGGCCTACAACCTCGAGGCCGCGGGATTTCGCGTCGCCAGGGCCGCTGATGGCGAAGCGGCGCTGACGGCGGTGCGCGAGACGCCGCCCGACGTGATCGTGCTTGACTGGATGCTGCCCAATGTCTCGGGCATCGAGGTCTGCCGCCGGCTGAAGATGCGCCCCGAGACCCGCGCGCTGCCGATCATCATGCTGTCGGCGCGTTCGGAAGAGGTCGACCGGGTGAGGGGGCTTGAGACCGGCGCCGATGACTATGTCATCAAACCCTATTCCATCGTCGAATTGATGGCCCGCGTCCGCGCCCAGCTGCGCCGCACAAGACCCGCCAGCATGGGCGAGGTTCTGCAATTCGAGGATATCCGACTGGATGCGGAAAGCCACCGGGTGACCCGTGCGGGATCGGAATTGAAACTTGGGCCGACCGAATTTCGACTGCTGTCCACGTTCATGGAAAAACCCGGCCGGGTCTGGAGCCGCGCGCAACTGCTCGACCGGGTCTGGGGCCGCGACATCTTTGTCGACACGCGCACCGTGGACGTACATGTCGGGCGGTTGCGCAAGGCGCTATGCGTGTACGGCGGCGACGATCCAGTGCGCACATTACGCGGGGCGGGGTATGCTTTGGGGTAGCTGGGTCTTGGTAGCTTGCGGTGTCGAATAGTCCCATAAGACATATTATGTAAATAACATGGCATTGAATGCGACGAGTACTTTTGGCCACAAGGCAATTATAACAAAGCACTACGAGACGACGCTAAGCCAACCCTGACCATGGTCGATCTCGTTTGCAACCGTGCGTAGAACAGAACTCGACAGGAACTTGTTCGCTCGGATAACCTTGCTGTCAATTAATGGGACAATCATGAACGCGATGCTCGACTTTGTCGAAAAAGTCACTGCTGCCCGGTCGATTGAAATCGTCTGGGCCGAACTGACGGCGGCGATGTCCGGGTTCGGGTTCGACCGGCTGATCTACGGGTTCACCCGGTTCCGCACCGCTCAGTCCTTTGGTGACCCCGAGGACCTCTTGATCCTGACCAACCACGCGCGCGAATATACCGAGCGTTTCATCGGCGACCGTCTGTACACGCATGCACCAATGGTCCGTTGGGCCGTCGAGAACACCGGCGCCTGTTCGTGGAGCTGGATTCGCGACAACCGCGACCATCTGACGCCGGAAGAGTTGAAGGTTGCCGATTTCAACCGCCAGATGGGCGTGACCGCTGGCTATTCGATCAGTTTTCCCGGCCTGTCCGCCCGTCAGAAAGGCGCCATCGCGCTGACCGGGCGCCCGGGGCTGGAGCAAGAAGCGATTGACGCGATCTGGGACGCGCAAGGCCGGGTGATCGAGCAGATGGCGACGGTGGCGCATCTGAAGATCATCACCCTGCCCTATTCCGGTGCCCGCCGCCCGCTGACCGACCGCCAGCGCGAGGCGCTGGAATGGGTCGGCGACGGCAAGACGACGCAGGATATCGCGACGATCATGGGGCTGACGGCGGCAACGATCGAAAAACATCTGCGGCTGGCGCGCGAGGTGCTGGACGTGGATACGACCGCGCAGGCGGTGCTCAAGGCCTCATTCCAGAACCAGATTTTCATTGTTCCGCATTGATATCTGATCCGGCTGTCGGTTTTCCTCCATGCCGTCAGGTATGGATATCCTGACTTTCCTGACGCGGCGTCAACTGGCAGGCTTCGGATGTTCCGTGAGTGGTGGCGAAAGCCGGGAACTGTGGCCCGGAACGGCTTGATATTACAAAGCAAGTTGGGTCGCATCCGGGAAACCGGAAGGCTGGCCGGTGGGGCGAATTCTTGATCCCGTCGGCTGGCGCCCTGAGGCGACCCGTTTCATCCCCGTGGGCGGCGCCAAATGGAAACGGAGCGGTCCCTGGGGGCCGCTCCGTTGCAGTTTCGAATAGCTCAGAAGATCAGCCGTTCAGCTTGGCAACCTCGGCGGCGAAATCCTCTTCCTTCTTCTCGACGCCCTCGCCGACGGCAAGCCGTACAAAGCCGGTGATCTCGACGCCCGCGTCCTTGGCGGCCTGACCGACCGTCACGTCTGGATTGATCACGAAAGCCTGCCCCAGAAGCGTGACCTCGGCGGCAAATTTCTTCATCCGGCCTTCGATCATCTTTTCGATCACCGCTTCGGGCTTGCCCGACTCGCGCGCAATGTCGATCTGGATCTGACGCTCTTTTTCGACAACTGCAGCATCGAGATCGGCCTCGGACAGCGACGCCGGGTTGGCCGCCGCGACATGCATCGCGATCTGCTTGCCGATGCCATTGTCGGCACCTTTCAGCGCAACCAAGACGCCGATCCTGCCCATGCCTTCGGCGGCGGCGTTGTGGACATACATCGCCACGCTTTCGCCCTCGATCCGGGCCATCCGGCGCAACGCCATGTTCTCGCCGATCTTGGCGATGGCATCGGTCACGGTTTCCTCGACGGTCTTGCCGTCGATCTTGGCAGCCTTCAGTCCGTCAAGGTCATTGACCCCAAGGGCGGCTTCGGTGATCGCCGCAACGACGCCTTGGAACTCACTGTTCTTGGCGACAAAATCGGTCTCCGAGTTCAGCTCGACGGCAACACCCACACCGTCCTTGACGGCGACGCCGACCAGACCTTCGGCCGCGGTGCGGCCCGATTTCTTCGCGGCCTTGGCCAGGCCCTTGGTGCGCAGCCAGTCGGTGGCGGCATCCATGTTGCCATCCGTCTCGGTCAGCGCTTTCTTGGCGTCCATCATGCCTGCGCCGGTCATCTCGCGCAGCTCTTTCACCATGCTCGCGGTGATCGTCATGTGCTTTCTCCTCGGAAAAACGGGGATGGGCGGGGAAGCCCCCCGCCCTGTCATCTTGAAGCAACCGGCCCGGTTCAGGCTTCGGCAGCTGCGTCCTTGGCGGCCTCATCCTTGGCAGGCTCGTCCTTGGCAGGCTCGTCCTTGGCAGGCGCGGCCTTTTCAGTCTCGGAAGGCTCGGCCTTCTCCTTCGCAGGTTCAGCTTTCGGTTCAGCCTTGGGTTCTGCCTTAGCTTTCGGCGCAGGTGCCTCCGGCTCGGCGGCGGCCTCTTCGACCGGCGCTTCGTCCAGCGCGCCCAGATCGACGCCAGCGGCACCCATCTGCGCGGTCATGCCGTCCAGCGCCGAACGGGCCACCAGATCGCAGTACAGCGCAATCGCGCGGGCCGCGTCGTCATTGCCGGGAATGATGTAGTCGATGCCATCGGGCGAGCAGTTGGTATCGACCACGGCCACGACCGGGATGCCCAGCTTGCGGGCCTCAAGGATCGCCAGATCCTCTTTGTTGACGTCGATCACGAACAAAAGGTCCGGCAGACCGCCCATTTCTCGAATGCCGCCCAGCGAGGCCTGCAGTTTGGTCTGCTCGCGCTCCATGCCAAGACGCTCTTTCTTGGTCATGCCCTCGGCACCCTGCCCCATCAGCTCGTCGATCTGCTTGAGACGGTTGATCGACTGCGACACGGTCTTCCAGTTGGTCAGCGTGCCACCCAGCCAGCGGTGGTTCATGTAGTACTGTGCGCATTTCTCGGCCGCCTCGGCAACGGCACGCGCCGCCTGCCGCTTGGTGCCGACGAACAGGATGCGACCGTTCTTGGCCACGGTTTCGCGGATCACGTTCAGCGCCGCGTCCAGCAAGGGCACGGTCTGCGTCAGGTCGATGATGTGAATGCCGTTCCTGTCGCCATAGATGTACTCGCCCATGCGGGGGTTCCATCTTTGCGTCTGGTGGCCGTAGTGTACGCCAGCTTCAAGAAGCTGACGCATGGTGAACTCGGGGAGCGCCATGCCAAATTCCTTTCCGGTTTTGCGCCTGGGGCGGAGAGTTTCAGGGTTTCCCCCAACCGGTGGACTTTTGGGGATGTCTCCCCCAAAAAGCCCGCACTCCGCCTGTGAAGTGCCGCGCGTCTAGCGTCTATCGGGTGGCAGTGCAAGGGGGGCAGGCCCCCTGCCCCATCAGGAGCCTGGAGAATGAGCAAAAGCCTTGCCCGTGTTGAACGCGCGCTGGCCGAGGCCGGTGTCGCGGCGCGTATTGTCGAGATGGGGTCGGAAACCCGCACCGCCGAACAGGCCGCCGCTGCTGCGGACTGCGCGCTGGATCAGATCGTCAAGTCGATCATCTTTCGCGGCGAGGATACCGGACATGTCAGGCTGTTCCTGACCGCAGGCGGCAATCGGGTGTCTGCCGCCAAGGCGTCGGCGCTGGCGGGCGAATCCCTGGGCCGTGCCGATGCCGATCTGGTGCGGCGCGAAACCGGCTTTGCCATCGGCGGCGTCGCCCCCGTCGGACATCTGTCGGCGATCCCGGCCTGGATCGACCCGCGTCTGTCCGAATTTGCCGAGGTCTGGGCTGCGGCGGGCACGCCCCGGCACATCTTTGCCATAGCGCCGGCCGATCTGATCCGCATATCCGGTGCGATTCAGGCGAGTTTCGTTGAATAACAGACGTTTCAGACGTTAATGTAATAAACTTTCACATCACCTCTTGAACCGATCCGCTCAATCTCCCATTTCGATAATGTGAAACACCTTCACATGAACCGAAACCAGAACTGGAGCACATCAATGAACACCGTCGCCTCCTGGCCCTCGCAAGCCGAAACCTGGCTCGACGCCCGCGGCAAGGGCGCCTGGATCGCCGCGATGATCCTCGGCTTTGTCTTTGTCTGGCCCGTGGGTCTGGCGATCCTGGCCTACATGATCTGGAGCAAGCGCCTGTTTGCAGGCGGATGCAGTGCGCGGCGGATGCAACGCCGCAGCCACAGCTTTGCCGCGACCGGCAACACCGCGTTCGACAGCTACAAGGCCGAAACCCTGCGCCGCCTTGAGGATGAGCAAAAGGCCTTTGAGGAGTTTCTCGCGCGGTTGCGCGAAGCCAAGGACAAGTCCGAGTTCGACCAGTTCATGGATGACCGTGCCCGTGCGGCCCGCGATATCGACAGCGATATCGACGGCGACCGGGAAACCGGCGACAAGGATACTGGCCCGACGGCACTTTGATCCGGTAATTTCGCGGCGTGCCCCCACCCACCGGGGGCGCGCCCCTTTTCCTCGCCCCTTTCCTTTCCTATGTGAGCGCCATGACATACGCCCTTCCCGATCCCGTCACACAGGCCGACTTTTACGCCGATGTCCCGATCAAGCGCCTGCTTGCCTGGTGCGTCGATGCCGGGTTGATCCTGCTGCTTTGCCTTGTGGCGCTGCCGTTTACGGCCTTCCTCGGCCTGTTTTTCTTCCCCTTCCTGTGGCTGATGATCAGCTTTCTCTACCGCTGGACCACGCTGACCGCTCGCTCGGCGACCTGGGGCATGCGTCTGACGGCAATCGAGTTTCGCGATATCCAGGGCGAGCGGTTCAATGCGGTCACCGCGTTCCTCCACACGCTGATCTATTCGGTGTCGATGGGCACCTTTGTTCTGCAGGCACTGTCGATCGCGCTGATCCTTGGCACGCCGCGCCGCCAAAGCCTGGGCGACCACATGCTGGGCACGGTGGCGATCAATCGGGCGTCCGACCGTTAGCCAAGGCCGCGCCAGGGGGCTTCACAGCGGGCCAGCGCCTTGCTAGCGTTGGAATTGATGCACCACTGACCGGACCCGATGCGCCACACCCTACCCATCGCACCGCAGTTTTATGTGACGGCGCCGCAGCCCTGCCCCTATCTGCCGGGGCGGATGGAGCGGAAGCTGTTCACAGCCTTGCAGGGTGACTATTCCGAAAAGTTGAACGACGCGCTGTCGAAACAAGGCTTTCGCCGGTCGCAGAATGTGCTTTACCGGCCGTCCTGCGCGGAATGTCAGGCCTGTCTGTCGGCACGGATCAGAGTTGCGGACTTCGTGCCGTCGAAAAGCCAAAAGCGCACCTGGCGCCGGAACGCGGGGCTGCGGCGCGAGCCGACCTCGCCCTGGGCCACCGAAGACCAATACAGCCTGTTTCGCCGGTATCTGGACAGCCGCCATGCCGATGGCGGAATGGCCGATATGGATATCTTCGAATTCGCCGCGATGATCGAAGAGACGCCGGTGAAAAGCCGGGTGGTGGAATATACCGCCAAGCCCGAGACCGGTGAACGCCGTCGCCCGCTGGCTGCGGTGTGTCTGACCGATGTTCTCGATGACGGGGTGTCGATGGTGTATTCGTTCTTCGACCCGGACCGGGTGAAGGATAGTCTGGGCACCTATATCATCCTCGATCATATCGAGATCGCCCGCGCGGCGGGGCTGCCTTATGTCTATCTTGGCTATTGGGTGCCGGGCTCGGCCAAGATGGGCTACAAGGCGCGCTATTCGGCGGTCGAGATCTACAAGGCCGGCACCTGGCAGGATCTGGGCGACCCTCAGGATCACACCAACCAGACGCATCCCCTGTCGGTCGATCCGATTGCCGAGCAGGTCGCCAAAATCACCCTGCCAGACAGCCGCCCGACCAAGATCTGAGGCCTCAGCGGCCCATCAGATCCGGCACGATGGTCACCACACCCGGCACCAGCCACAGCAAGGCCAGGGCGCCGATCTGGATCAGCACAAACGGCACCACGCCCCGGTAGATATGGCCGGTCGTGACCTCGGGCGGCGCCACGCCGCGAAGATAGAACAGCGCAAATCCGAACGGTGGCGTCAGGAACGAGGTCTGCAGGTTGACCGCGATCATGATCGTCACCCACGACGGGTCAAGCGTACCGCCATAGATCACCGGGCCGACGATCGGCACGACGATGTAGATGATCTCGAGGAAATCCAGCACGAAGCCCAGGAAGAACAGCACCGTCATCACCAGCAAGAACACCACCCATTCTTGTTGGAACGAGCGCAGAAATTGCTGGATATAGACCTCGCCGCCGAACGAGATGATGACCAGGTTCAACAGCTGCGATCCGATCAGGATGGTGAAGACCATCGAGGTGACCTTGGCGGTCTCGCGCACCACCGGGGTCAGGATATGATCGCGAAACAGCACCCAGCAGGCAAAGAACAGTCCGATCATGGCGACATGATAGGCGGCAATTGCGGCGAGGAAGGCGACCCAGCGCTCAAAGCCGACCTGGCTGGTGGAAATGCGCAGATCGAAGGTGAAGCCAAGCACGATCAGGATCACGATCGAAAAGCTGGCGATCAGGACCGGCTTGCCCGAGCGGCCGGTCTCGTGCAGCCGCCGGTAGGCGGCCAGCATGATCGCACCAGCGGCACCCAACCCGGCGGCTGGTGTCGGGTTGGTGATGCCGCCAAGGATCGAACCCAGCACCGCAACGATGAGGACAAGCGGCGGGAAGACCACGCGCAGCAACTCGTTCTGTCGCAGCCGCCCGAATGCGGCGCTGAGCCCGTAGATCATCAGCCCGAAGGGTGCGACGAGAAACAGGAATCCGGTGCCCGGCGTATGATCGGGCCGGATCACCGCCCAGTCGAGCAGTAAGGCCAACCCTACCCCGGCGGCACCGACCACAAGCGGCGCCGGACGGGCGCGCCAGTCGATGCCGCGCGCCACCGCAAGTGTCAGCGCAATGAACAACAGGGGCACAACCAGGCCGCCCGACAGCGGCGGCGCTTGCGGCGCCTCAGTCATGGTCCGCGTGAATGTCGCCCCGGCGCCGCCTTGCGCCTCGCGCGCCGCAATCGAGCGGTCCCACTTTTCCTGGCCGTGCAACTCGATGATCGCGGTCTGGCAGGTCGCCGAGACCTGGGTCCGAAGCTCGGGCTGGTTCTCGATCGTCATCTCGCTGCCCGCGACCATGTTCTGGCCACCGGCGACACCGCCGGTAAAGGCAAGGACCGTCGCGAGGATCAGCGCCGCAGGCACCGCCAGAAACCAGGTCAGGGCCATCTCTTTGCCGATCGGCGGCCCCGACGCGGCGTCGGTCGAGATCACCGCAGGCGCGTGTTCGGGCCGAAACAGCGCATAGACGAAGGCATAGAGCGCATAGAGAAACGCAATCAGGATGCCGGGCAGCACGGCGGCCTGAAAGAGCGTGCCAACCGACAGCACCGCAGGTTCACCCAGATAGGTCAGCGCATCCGAGCAACCCGCGATCTGCGCCCGGCTTTCCTGCGCGCTGGAATAGATATCGCCCGCCAGCGAGCCCAGGAGAACGATGATGATCGACGGCGGGATGATCTGGCCCAGCGTGCCCGAGGCGGCGATGACCCCGGTCGACAGTTCCGCCGAATAGCCGTTCCGCAGCATCGTCGGCAGCGCCAGAAGGCCCATCGTCACCACCGTGGCGCCGACAATGCCGGTCGAGGCGGCAAGGAAGGCGCCCACGACGACAACCGAAACTGCCAGACCGCCCGGCAGTGGCCCGAAGACCCGCGCCATCGTGGTCAGAAGGTCGTTGGCGATCTTCGACCGCTCCAGCGTGATCCCCATCATCACGAACATCAGGACCGCAAGCAGTGTCTCGATCGACTGGCCTGCCAGCACCCGCTCGTCGATCCGGCTGACGATGAAGCTGATATTGCGGTTCATCGCCTGCTCCCAGCCGCCATCGAACAGCGGCAGAAGGACGGTCGGCAATTCGGGATAGGTGAAAGGGTTGATCCCTTCGCGCGAGAGGCCGGCATTGACCAGATCGGCGTATTCGGCACTGCCCGTGTCGATTGCCTGGCGCATCAGAATGCCGCTTGAATCCAGCGCAGCGAGGATCGTGAACCCGATGATCGCAGCACCGCCGATGGCAAAGGCCACCGGAAAGCCCGACAAAATCCCGCAAAACAGGATGACGAACGTCAGAATCAGGCCGATTTCAATGCCGTCGAGACCGAAAAACATCTGGCTATCCCATATGATCGGATTTGGCGCCGCCCGGCGCATCAGGGTCGCTCAGGACATCTCGGTCGAGGTATTTGTCCGCCGAAGCGGGGCCTTCGATGTATTCCAGCAAAGAGCGGTAGAAATAGCTGATCGCCTGAATGAACACCGTTGCGGCCAAAAGGATCAAAAGCACCTTGAACAGGAAGTAGCCGTTGAACCCGGACGGGCTGAAACTGGTGGTCTGCACGTTCCAGCGCAGGATCTGCGCCTTGCGGCTGACCGCCTCGAACGTGTCGGTGACGTTGATCGGCGGTGTTACTAGGTGGCGCCAGAGGTAGAACCAGCCATACATCCAGGTGATCACCATCGTCGGCATCATGAAAACCAGCGATCCGAACATGTCGATCAACCGCTTGCCGCGATGGCCGAGGCGGGCATAGACCAGATCGACCCGGACATGGCCGCCCTGCACGAACGTATAGGCGCAGGCCAGCGCCACGATGGCGGCGTTGTACAGCTTGAGCTGGTCGCCATACCAACCCAGCGATTGGGTGAACGGATAGCCAAAGACGCTGATCGTGATGTCCGAGACCCGAAAAAACCGCTGCAGGAAGATCACCATCACCTGTTGCAGCACCATGATCAGGCCGGCCCATGCGATGATGCGGCCGTTGAAATTGGCGAACGCCTCCAGCCCGCGCACCACGCCCCACAGGAACGGCCGCCGGATCAGACCGATAACCAGCACCACCAGGATGATGTCAAAGACGATAAAGAAGAACTCGACCGAGGCGCCGTAGAAGATCAGGTTGGCCTTGGCGTCATTGCTGGACAGGTCAAGCGAGCCCGGCAGCGAGGCCAGCACGCGCACGAAGTTCACGAACCCCATGCCGATATTGGTGACCAGCCAGACCAGCGCGTCGAGCATCCGCTATCCCCTCCAGGCAAAATACAGCGGCCGCAAAGCATCAGGCTCTGCGGCCGCCGACAGTGCCGCGATTACATCGCTGCAAGCACGCGGTCGCGCTGATTGGTATAGGCCGAATCCGACCGCGCAAGCCACGCCGAGGCGGCCCGCATCGAGCCCATCGCCGAATCCGAGACCTTCTTGAAGATCGGATCGTCCATGTACGAGCCCAGCACTTCCATGCTGGCCTTGCCGAACGCATCCCAGATGTCGTCCGAAAACTCGTGCGTGGTCACGCCGCCGGCCAGAAGGCGCTGCAGCGCTGGGCCGTTGTTGGCGATGAACAGCGCGTAGTTGTGCTGATGCGCGTCCGCAGCGGCAATCTCGATCGCGCGCTGATGCGACCGCGAAAGGCTGTTGAAGACCTCAAGGTTGCAGCAAACCGACAGCGCGGCACCAGGCTCGTGGAAACCGGCGGGGTAGTAATTCTTGGCGATCTCCTGCAGGCCAAGCTTTTCGTCCGACCAGGGGCCAATCCATTCGGTCGCGTCCAGCGCACCGGTCGACAGCGCCTGATAGATCTCGCCGCCCGCCAGTGTCTGCACCGAGACGCCAAGCGACGCCAGCGCCTGACCACCGAGGCCTGGCATACGGAACTTGAGGCCCTGCAGATCCTCGGCCGACGAAATCGGCTGCCGGAACCAGCCGCCACCCTGCGCGCCGGTCTGACCGGCGATGAACGAACGGATGCCGAAAACTTCGCCCAGTTCGTGATGCAGCGCCTGGCCGCCACCGGCGTAGTACCAGGTCATCATCTCGGGTGCCGTCATGCCAAATGGCACTGCCGTGAAGAAGGCAAAGGCCGGATGCTGACCGATGAAGTAGTAATCGGCCGCGTGATACATGTCGGCCTGACCCGAAATGACGGAATCGAACGACTGCAGCCCGGCGCCGGGCTGGTCCGAGCCCTTGGGGTCGATGATCAGCTGTCCGTCGGTGATGTCGGCAACGCCTTCGGCAAAGCGGGTCACCGAATCCCAGACGCCCGACAGGCCGACCGGCCAGCTTGTCACCATGGTCAGTGTGCGCGGCGATTGCGCATAGACGGGTGCCGCGAGGGTTGAGGCGGCAGCCGCCGTGGCGCCACCGACGGTGGCCTTGGTCAAAAATGATCTACGATCCATATGCAGTATACTCCCCTGTGATGTGCCCGCTTATGTTACGGGTGGTCGGTTCTTGATGGCGGCACCCTAGCTTCCGGGTGGGCACGATTAAACACATTCTTTGCGCCGTGGCGACAAAATGTTGCGCGGCCGCCGGGCAAGGCGTCGGATCATCTCTTGTTCGACAGGCTTTGCACTGCGTTTGCGGAAATTTCACGCACCGCCCCTTGCGGCCCGCCGGTCGACACACATCTTCCGCAGACGCAATCCGCGATCGTCAGGAGACCTCATTGACAGCCTTGGTCTTCGCGCTCGGATTGCTCGGGCTGTTTTTGGGTGGCGACTGGCTGGTGCGCGGTGCCACCGGGCTTGCCACACGGTTCCGGGTGCCGCCCTTCGTCATCGGCTTGACCATCGTCGGCTTTGGCACTTCGACACCGGAACTGCTGGTCTCGGTGCAGGCCGCGCTGAAAGGATTGCCGGGCATCGCCATCGGCAACGTCGTCGGCTCGAACATTGCCAATATCCTGCTGATCCTCGGCGTTTCCGCCATGATCGGCCCGCTGGCCGCGCCCTTCATCCGGCTGCGCCGCGATCTGGCCTGGATGATGGCCGCAGCCCTGATCTGCGTGCCGGTGTTCTGGAGCGGGGCTGTCGGGCGGATCGAGGGCACGGTGCTGGTCGCCGGCATACTGGCCTACCTTCTCATCAACCTGCGGCAGGCCGGCACCGAACCTGAGGCCGAGATTGCGGCCCCGCCGATCTGGAAATCGACGGCGATCACGATCCTCGGGCTGGTCGTCCTGATGATCGGTGCGCGGCTGCTGGTCGACAGCGCCACCGACATCGCCCGCACGTTCGGTATCAGCGAGGCGGTGATCGGCCTGACCATCGTTGCCGTCGGCACTTCGCTGCCCGAACTGGCGACTTCGGTCATCGCGGCCATCAAGGGACAGCGCGAGATTGCACTTGGCAACGTCATCGGCTCGAACGTCTTCAACATCTTCGCGATCCTCGGGATCACCGCCCTGATCGCGCCGATCCCGGTCGAGGCGCGGTTTCTGGCCGTCGACGTGCCGGTGGTGATTGCGGTGTCGGCGGCGCTGATCGTGATCTTGTGGCTGAAGGGCGGTCTGGCGCGATGGTCTGGGGCCGGGTTGCTGGCCACTTACGTCGCGTATCTGGCGGCGATGACGGCGTTTTGATGCGGGAAATTGCGTCACGCACGGCTCTTGCGTAACAAAAATCCACGAAACTCGGCTGCCGCGACATTTTATTCACGCGTTTGCGGTTGACGCCCCGCAAGCCCCTGACTAATGTCGCGGCTCGATTGGAAGGACCAGACCGGATGACGCTCGTACTTATCGTAGGGAACAGGTGGCGCATGGGCCGTTGAGGCGGAACCTCATCTGACCTTATGCGCCCCCGGATTGACCCTCGGGGGCTTTTTGTTGCGCGAAGACGGCGAATGAAGATGGCGGACGAAGACGGAGAGGCAGACATGGCACGGCAGATGAGCGGCGCAAAAATGGTGGTGCAGGCGCTGAAGGATCAGGGCGTCGAGGTGGTGTTCGGCTATCCGGGCGGTGCCGTGCTGCCGATCTATGACGAGATCTTCCAGCAAAACGCGATCCGCCACATCCTGGTCCGCCACGAACAAGGTGCGGTGCACATGGCCGAGGGCTATGCGCGGTCCACCGGCAAGCCCGGCGTCGTCATCGTGACCTCCGGTCCCGGTGTGACCAATGCGGTCACCGGCATGGTCGACGCGCTGATGGATTCGATCCCGCTGGTCGTGCTGTCAGGACAGGTGCCAACCTTCATGATCGGCTCGGACGCGTTTCAAGAGGCGGATACGGTGGGCATCACCCGCCCCGCCACCAAGCATAACTGGCTGGTGAAAGAGACTGACCGGCTGGCCGAGACGATCCACCAGGCGTTTCATGTCGCCATGCATGGCCGCCCCGGCCCGGTTCTGGTCGATATCCCGAAGGATGTGCAGTTTGCGGGCGGCACCTACGTGGCGCCGCAAAAGGCCTCGATTGGTCACTATCAGCCACGCGTGAAGGGCGATCTGGCGATGATCACCGAACTGGTCGAGGCGATGGAAAAGGCCGAGCGCCCGCTGTTCTATACCGGTGGCGGCGTCATCAACTCGGGGCCCGCCGCAAGTCAGCTGTTGCGCGAACTGGTCGAGGCGACGGGATTCCCAATCACCTCGACGCTGATGGGCCTCGGATCGTATCCGGCGTCTGGCGACAAATGGCTGGGGATGCTCGGGATGCACGGCCTCTACGAGGCCAACCTCGCGATGCACGGCTGCGATTTGATGATCAATGTCGGCGCCCGTTTCGACGACCGGATCACCGGCCGGATCGCGGATTTCTCGCCGCGGTCGAAAAAGGCGCATATCGACATCGACCCGTCGTCGATCAACAAAGTCATCCACGCCGATTTCCCGATCCTCGGCGATGTCGGCCATGTGCTGGAGGACCTCTTGAAGGTCTGGAAATCGCGGGGCCGCAAGCTCAACAAGTCCGCGCTGGAAAAGTGGTGGAGCCAGATCGAGAAATGGCGGGCGGTCGATTGCCTGAAATTCAAGAATTCGGACACGGTGATCAAGCCGCAATACGCGCTGCAACGGCTTGAGGCGCTGACCAAGGACCGTGACCGCTATATCACCACCGAGGTCGGCCAGCATCAGATGTGGGCGGCGCAATACCTCAACTTCGAGGCGCCGAACCGCTGGATGACCTCTGGCGGCCTCGGCACGATGGGCTATGGCCTGCCCGCCAGTATCGGCGTGCAGATCGCGCACCCGGATGCGCTGGTTATCAACGTCGCCGGCGAGGCGTCATGGCTGATGAACATGCAAGAGATGGGCACCGCCGTGCAGTTTCGCGCGCCGGTCAAGCAGTTCATCCTGAACAATGAACGCCTCGGCATGGTGCGCCAGTGGCAGGAATTGCTGCACGGCGAACGCTATTCGCAATCGTGGAGCGAAAGCCTGCCCGATTTCGTCAAGCTGGCCGAGGCCTTTGGGGCCAAGGGCATCCGCTGCGACGATCCCGCCGACCTGGACGCGGCGATCAAGGAAATGCTGGCCTATGACGGCCCGGTGATCTTCGACTGCCGCGTCGAAAAGCACGAGAACTGCTATCCGATGATCCCCTCGGGCAAGGCGCATAACGAGATGCTGATGGGCGATGCAAAAACCCAGGGTGTCATCGACGCCAAGGGCTCGGTTCTGGTCTGAGGCCCGCAAAGGTATTTGAATCGCGAGGAAATCATGTCGCCCCTGAAAATCAAAAAAGGCTCTTCCAGCCATTCTGCTTATGACCTGCAGGACCCGAACGCGCCGCTGCTGGAAACCCATACCCTTGCCGTCGTGGTCGACAACGAATCCGGGGTGCTGGCGCGGGTGATCGGCCTCTTTTCGGGGCGCGGCTACAATATCGAAAGCCTGACGGTGGCCGAGATCGACCATACCGGGCACCGCAGCCGGATCACCGTCGTCACCACCGGCACGCCGCAGGTGATCGAGCAGATCAAGGCGCAGCTGGGCCGCATGGTGCCGGTCTACGAGGTCCACGATCTAACTGTCGAAGGCCCCGCCGTGCAGCGCGAACTGGCGCTGTTCAAGGTGGCGGGCAAGGGCGATCATCGGGTCGAGGCGCTGCGGCTGGCGGATATCTTTCGCGCCAATGTGGTGGACTCAACACTGGAAAGCTTCGTCTTCGAGATCACCGGCACCTCGGAAAAGATCGACGCCTTCGCCGAACTGATGCGCCCCCTGGGTCTGGTCGAGATGGCCCGCACCGGCGTCGCCGCCCTGGCGCGCGGCGTCTGAGGCCCTGCCCTCAGTTCGCCAAGATACCCACGACCTCGGCCGCCGCAAGCTCATCCGCATCGACCACGCCGTCGCCATTGGCGTCAATCACCATCAGGTCAGCCTCGGTCACATTGGGATAGATCGCCGCAATCTCGGCCAGTGAAAACAGCCCGTCGCCATCGGCATCAACGACATCTTGTGCGAAAGCTGCGCCGGTCAGGGCGGCGAGCATGGCAAGCGTGGCAAGCGTTTTCATCTGATCTCTCCCAACTGCGGACGGCAACTGCGGACGATGCCGCAAGGCCCTGTCCTACTTGCTATATGACTGGTGTTTCAGAAGTTTCAAGAAGACCGGTCGTCGGCCGGTCGTGGCAAGAGGTCGCGATCCTGACCATTCCGGAACTCGCCGGGGCTGACCAGCCCGTCACCATCGGCATCGATCATCCGAAACACCGATGCGGACAACGACGGGTAATGGCTGCGCAATTCGACCAGCGAATAGCGCCCGTCGCCGTCGGTATCGATACCTGGCCGCGCATCCGCGGCGGCGGGCAGGCCAAGGGCCGCCAGTACCACGAACGCAGCACTGCAGCGGCCTGTCAGTCGAATTGATTTTCGATGTTCCATGCGTCGCAGTCTAGCGCGCAAAAGTTTACCAATCATTCATCATTACCGCCGCGATGGCCCACCCGGCGCCGCATTGCCGACCCTGACCGGCGTCAACGGCCCGACTTGCGCGTGTTTCGGCCCAAAAAAACCCGCATGGCGTCGGCAGGCGGATATCCGCGGGCGATTTCACCCCGAACCTGCCGCCGATGTCGCCGCCAATGTCGCAGCCGAGGCCGCGACTGGTCGATTTCGGTCATCCCTGCGCCTCTGCACCCGCTAGACTGAATCCGATGACCGCCTTTGCAAGGACGCCGCAGATGGCCAAGTACCTCACCGACCTCGCCCCGGTTCGCGCCCCACTGGACCGTGCCCACGGCCTGCCCAACGCGCATTACACCGATCCCGTCGTCCATGCCGAGGAGCGCGAGGCACTATTGTTCTCGACCTGGGCCGGGCTGACGGTGGCCGCCGAAGTGCCGGAACCAGGTGACGCCAAACCGATCGATTTCGTTGGTGTGCCGCTGTTGCTGCTGCGCGACCGCGAGGGCCAGGTGCGGGTTTTTCAGAACATCTGCCGCCATCGCGGCATGATCCTGGTCGCCGAACCGCGCAAGATCGAAGGCGCGCTGCGCTGTCCCTATCATTCCTGGTGCTATGGGCTTGACGGGCGGCTGGTCGCAACCCCGCATGTCGGCGGGCCGGGGCAGAATGTGCATCCGGAAATCAAACGCGATGAGCTGGGCCTGGTCGAGGTCGCCAGTCACATCTGGCGCGATGTCGTCTTCGTCAATCTTGATGGCACGGCCCCGCCCTTTGAGGACTATCATGCCAGGATCGTCGCCCGCTGGGCCGATTTCGACCGCCCGCTGCATCACGGCGGCCCTGACAGCCAGTTCGATCTTGCGGTCAACTGCAACTGGAAGCTTGCCGTCGAAAACTACTGCGAAAGCTACCACTTGCCCTGGGTGCATCCCGGCCTGAACAGTTATTCGCGGCTTGAGGATCACTATCATATCGAGGAACCAGAGCGGTTTTCCGGGCAAGGCTCGTCGCTTTACCGTCAGCTGAAAGGCGATCAGGGTGAGGTATTTCCCGATTTCCCCGACCTGAACCCGAAATGGCAGACAGCGGCGGAATATCTGGGGTTCTTCCCGAACGTCCTTTTCGGTGCGCAGCGCGACCACGCCTATGCGATCCTGCTGATGCCGCAGGCTCAGGGCCGGACGCTTGAGCAGGTGCATATCTACTACGCCACGCCCGATACCGACCCCACGATGCGGGCCAGAAACTCCGCCCTTTGGAAGGGCGTCTTCGTCGAGGATATCGGCGTCGTCGAGGGCATGCAAAAAGGCCGTCACGCGCCCGGTTTCGACGGTGGCAAGTTTTCCCCCGCGATGGACGGGCCGACGCATGTGTTTCACGACTGGGTGGCGGGCCGGATCGAGGCGCACAGAGAGAAATCTCTGGCGGCGCAGTGACGCAGGGCGACCTTGATGCCGCTCTGCTGGCGGCGCATGCGGCGGATGACCGACGCGCGCTGGTGGCACTTTATACGCAAGCCGCCGAGGCCGCCAACGCGGCCGATGCGACTGGCTTCTACCTGACCCATGCTTATATCTTCGCCCTCGACACCGGGCACCCGCAGGCGGCACGGCTGCACGCGCGGTTGAAAACCGAGGGGCGCGAGGAATAGCGCGCGGGAACGCAGATCAGGGGTGGCGCGTTTGGAAGTATGGACTGGACAGCCTCAAACGTCAGCGCGACCGTCGCGGCGCCTGAAACCGACCCCGAGATCGCCCGCCTCGACCGGCTCGCGGTGTTGCTGGACGCGCGCTATCGCATTCCCGGCACCCGGATCCGCTTTGGTGTGGATTCGCTGATCGGCCTGATCCCCGGCATCGGCGACACTGCCGCCGCCCTGCCGTCGGCATATATGATCTGGCGCGGCTATCAGCGCGGCGTGCCGCGCCGGGTGCTGGCCCGGATGGCAGCCAATACCGGCATCGACTATGTGGTCGGGGCGATCCCACTGGTCGGCGATCTCTTTGACGTCGGGTTCAAGGCGAACCTGCGCAATGCCGCCCTGATGCGCACGGCACTGACCGATCTGTCGCCGAAGCCCCAGCCACCGCAAATTTGAGGCCGCGAAAGCATTAAGGCGGAAAAGAAGAAGGGGGATCCGAAGACCCCCCAGTTTCGCTTATCGGGCTCGCTTGTTTATACCGCTCGGTTTCTGCCTGCGGCCCGATCCGCGCCAGGGGCGAGCGCACCCGCCCCGGAACCCTTCAGAACCTCTCTAGTGCTATCTCAATTACCTTCTCTGAAACACCGAAATGGCGGGCGAGCCGCTTCACATCATTATTGTAGAGGCTTGCGGCAGCGCGAATCGCGCCATCGCCAAAGAGCACAACCTCAGCAAATTCATTGGCTTCCCTTTCCTCGTTCTCGTTAACATAAAAGGCTTGAGCAGAGCGGTCCAAGTGCATTGGGTCACAAAGCGGATCGTCTCTATCTATGTGGCGAAAGAAGTGCCCTATCTCGTGCAAGACTGACCACCGCTGAGCTTCGACCCCCAATTTCTCGTTAACTTCAATACGGTATCCATTCTCAGCGAATGCGTCTTGAACCAACCTTCCCGCCATTCCCCTAGGAAGCGCACGTCTCTCAACGTCAAAACCAAGCTGGATAGCCAAATCCTTGACTGAGCGCGCCTTGCCATCAATGTTCGGGGCAAGGTTGAATTTGCGGATCGCATCGCGAGCTTTGCCGTCGACGGGCAAGCAACGCATAAGCTGCCTAAGTGTTCTCATGGCTCATTTCCCCCTCAACTACACCCACTCGTCCCGCCGCAGGTGTTGCACTTCATGCAGGTCCCGTTCCTGACCAGCGTGTAATTCCCACATTCGCCGCAGGCCTCGCCTTCGTAGCCCTGCATCTTGGCCTTGGCGCGGGGGTCCATGCTGACCGTGCCCGACGACAGCGCCGTGGTGCCATCACCCACTGCGGTGGGCAGCATCGTCGCCAGCGCAACCTCGGCCTCCAACGCACCCGCCAGCGCCGTCGCCCCGGCCATGCCGCCCTGCAGCACCACCAGTTCTTGCGGCAGACGCTTGCGCAGATATCCGGTCGAGGAGATTTGCCGCAACACGTTGATCGACCGCGAGGTCGCGGTTTCGGACGGTGCCGCCACGTTGCCGGCCTTTTCGCCCTCGCCCAGATCATCGAAGGCAGCGCCTTGCGGCTTTACATGCGCCAGATCGGTGCGGTCGAGGTAGCTGACCGCCAATTCGCGAAAGATGTAATCGAGGATCGAGGTCGCGTTCTTGATCGTCTCGTTGCCCTGCACCATGCCGGCCGGTTCGAACTTGGTAAAGGTGAAGGCGTCGACGAACTCCTCAAGCGGCACACCGTATTGCAGGCCCACAGACACCGCGATGGCGAAGTTGTTCATCATCGCCCGGAAACCGGCACCTTCCTTGTGCATGTCGATGAAGATTTCGCCAAGCTTTCCATCGTGATACTCGCCGGTCCTCAGGTAAACCTTGTGGCCGCCAACGATCGCCTTCTGGGTGTAGCCCTTGCGCCGCTCGGGCAGCCGCAGACGTTCGGTGCGGATCATCTCTTTCACGATGATCTTCTCGACGATCTTTTCCGCCAGAACCTGCGCCTTTTGCGTCGGCGTGCCGGTGGCAAAGATCTCTTCGGCCTCCTCGTCATCCTCGACCAGTGCCGAGGCCAGCGGCTGCGACAGTTTCGAGCCGTCGCGGTAGAGCGCGTTGGCCTTGACCCCCAGCTGCCACGACAGGTCATAGGCCGCCAGCGTATCCTCGATCGAGGCATCATGCGCCATGTTGATGGTTTTTGAGATCGCACCCGAGATGAACGACTGCGCCGCCGCCATCATGTGGATATGCGCCGCGACCGAGAGATACCGCTTGCCCTTCTTGCCGCAGGGATTGGCGCAATCGAAGACGCTGTAATGCTCGGGGCTCAGATGCGGCGCGCTTTCCAGTGTCATGGTGCCGCAGACATGATCGTTCGCGGCGTCGATCTGGGCGCGGGCAAAGCCGAGGTGCTTGAGCATGTCGAAGGTCGGATCGGCCAGCCGTTCCGACGGGATGCCCAGCGTGCCGGTGCAAAACGCCTCGCCCAGGGTCCACTGGTTGAAGACAAAGCGGATATCGAACGCCGTCGGCAGCGCCTTTTCCAGCTTGGCGATCTCTTCGGCGCCAAAGCCATGCCCGATCAGCGACGTGTGGTTGATCCCGGGCGCATTGCCCATGCTGCCATGGCCGACGGCATAGGCGACGATCTCTTGCGATTGCGCCTCGGAATAGCCGAGGATCGCCAAGGCGGCAGGCACCGACTGGTTGATGATCTTGAAATAGCCGCCGCCGGCCAACTTCTTGAACTTGACCAGGGCGAAATCCGGCTCGATCCCCGTGGTGTCGCAATCCATCACCAGGCCGATCGTGCCGGTGGGGGCAATCACGGTGGTTTGGGCGTTGCGATAGCCATGCTCTTCGCCCAGGCGCAAAGCCTCGTCCCAGGCGGATTTCGCAAGCGCCACAAGGCTTTGGTCGGGGCAGTTCATCTTGTCCAACGGCACCGGATTGACGTTCGTGCCCTCGTAACCCTTGGTCGCACCATGTGCGGCACGCCGATGGTTGCGGATCACCCGCAGCATGTTCTTGGCGTTGCGTTCGTGGCCCGGAAACGCACCCAATTCGCCCGCCATCTCGGCCGAGGTCGCATAGGCGACGCCGGTCATGATCGCGGTCAGCGCGCCGCATAGGGCGCGGCCTTCGGCGCTGTCATAGCTGTAGCCCATATTCATCAACAGGCCGCCGATATTGGCAAAGCCAAGGCCCAGAGTGCGGAAATCGTAGGACCGCTGGGCGATCTCCTGCGACGGGAACTGCGCCATCGTGACCGAGATTTCCAATGTCACGGTCCAAAGCCGCGAGGCGTGGACGTAAGCCTCGGCATTGAATGCGCCGCCTTCGTAGAAGGTCAAAAGGTTCATCGAGGCCAGGTTGCAGGCGGTATCGTCAAGGAACATGTACTCCGAACAAGGGTTCGAGCCTCGGATCGGGCCATCGGCCGGGCAGGTGTGCCAGGCGTTGACGGTGTCGTGGAACTGGATGCCGGGATCGGCGCAGGCCCAGGCGGCGTGGCCGATCTGCTCCCACAATTCCCGCGCGCGGATCGTCTTGGAAACCTTGCCGTCAGTGCGGCGGATCAACTCCCAGGGCGCGTCGTCCTTGACCGCTTGCAGGAAGGCATCGGTGACCCGGACCGAGTTGTTCGAGTTCTGGCCCGAGACGGTGACATAGGCCTCAGAATCCCAATCGGTGTCGTAGGTCGGAAACTCGATCGAGGTATAGCCTTGGCGTGCGTATTGCAGCACGCGGTTGATGTAGGTCTCGGGGATGCACAGCTTCTTGCCGGCCCGGATCGCCGCCTTCAGCGTGTCGTTCTTGGACGGGTCGGTGGCGTCTTCCGCCGTGCCGTCCCAAAGCCGGATCGCGGTGAAGATCTCGTTCAGCCCGCGCTCATGCGCCTTGGAACCTGCGACCAGCGAGGCCACTTTTTGCTCTTCGATGACCTTCCAGTTGATGAACGCCTCGATATCGGGGTGATCCATGTCGCAGATCACCATCTTTGCCGCGCGCCGCGTGGTGCCACCCGACTTGATCGCCCCCGCCGCACGGTCGCCGATCTTCAAAAACCCCATCAGGCCCGAAGACTTGCCGCCGCCCGACAGGCTTTCGCCCGCGCCGCGCAGGCCGGAAAAGTTGGTGCCGGTGCCCGAGCCGTATTTGAAAAGGCGCGCCTCGCGGACCCAGAGGTCCATGATGCCGCCGTCACCGACCAGATCGTCCTTGACCGACTGGATAAAGCAGGCATGCGGCTGCGGATGCTCATAGGCGCTGGTCGATTTGGTCAGCTCGCCGGTCTTGTGGTCGACGTAATAGTGGCCCTGCCCCGGACCGTCGATGCCGTAGGCCCAGTGCAAACCGGTGTTGAACCACTGCGGGCTGTTCGGCGCCGCCATCTGGCGCGCCAGCATCAGCCGCATCTCGTCGAAATAGGTCTGCGCGTCGGCCTCGGTGGTGAAATAGCCGCCCTTGCAGCCCCAATAGGCCCAGGCGCCGGCCAGACGGTCAAAGACCTGGCGCGCCGAGGTTTCGCTGCCATAGCGCACGGCCTCGGGCAGCTTCTTCAGCGCCGCCTCGTCGGGGACCGACCGCCAGAGGAACTCGGGGATACCCTTTTCCTTGACCCGCTTCAGCCGCGCCGCGACGCCCGCCTTGCGGAAATATTTTTGCGCGATGACGTCCGACGCGACCTGGCTCCAGCCTTTGGGCACTTCCATGCCCTCCAGACGGAACACCGCCTTGCCATCGGGATTCTTGATCTCCGAGGTCGTGGTGGTGAATTCCAGCGTCGCGTAAGCGTCTTTGCCTGCGTCGGTGAACATCCGTTCGAATTTCATCGTCTTGCCCCGTCTGTTTTTTTGCTGGCCGCACGTCCGTGCGCCGCGTTGCCGTTTGTGCTGCGGGGCCGCGCAAAACCATCCGCTGCCCGCAACTGTGCAGGCACCGCCCATTGACACCGGTCAGGTGCCCTTGCTTGGTAATCCGTCCCCTGTCAGGTGCACACTATATTTTGTGGTTTGCCTGACAGCCTACACAACCTGCCGTAGCGGGCACCCTCCGGTCAACGGGAATATTTTACTTTCTCGTAGGGAAATGGGGTTGACCGGAGCGGCGTTTTCAGCGCTTTCCCGCCGATCCATGATTCACCTTCAAGGTGGTCCGATCCGGGGCAAGGCGATTTATCACGCCGCCGTGAGAGCTTAGGCCAAGAACCTGAGAAATCGCATGAAAACCGCTTGGGGATTCGGGCAGGTCTGCCACACCGGCAGAAGAAATTTTCGGGAGAGGCTGGTCGGGGCGATAGGATTCGAACCTACGACCTACGGTTCCCAAAACCGTCGCGCTACCAGGCTGCGCTACGCCCCGACACCAGCGGTTCCTATCCGGGAACTGGCGGGCTGAAAAGCCCCCGTAACGGGCTCAGTCTGCGCAGGGCCAGACCGCCATATCTTGTGGTAGTGCTGCGTGGCGCAGCTGCGCGCCCGCGTCGATGCCGATCGCACGCGCCAGCCCGCCGTTGATCTCGAGAACCGCAAGCACCTGATCGCTGTCGCCCGGAATCGGAGTGCGGTCGCGTGGCACCGCGTTTTCGTGCACCTTGAGGACCGTGCCGGTGGCATCCAGAAAGATCATGTCCAGCGGGATTAGCGTGTTCTCCATCCAGAAAGAGACCCGCTGCGCGCCTTCGTAGACGAAAAGCATACCCGCCCCGGTCGGCATCGCCGTTCGGTGCATCAGGCCAAGCGAACGTTCGGTGGCGTCATCGGCCACTTCGACGGAGAACGCGGCGGTGCCAAAATCGCCGCGCAGCTCGACCCTCTCAGGCGCGCAGGCCGCAAGGACGGCGCCCGGCAAGATCGCCGTGGCGATGGAAAGGAGAACGATGTACATTCAGATATCGCCGATTTTCAGGTCTGGTCTGCTTTGGGCGCAGCATCCCACGGCGCCACCAGCGTGGCAAGGCGACCGCGCGTGCCGTCGACCACCTTCAGGGCCACTGCCTCGCCCGGCTGCAGATCGGCAAAGCCCGACCGGCGCAGGACCTCGATATGGATGAACACATCTTCGGGGCGACCGTAAATATTGGCAAAACCGAAGCCCTTGGCCTTGTCAAACCATTTGACCCGCGCGGCAAGAAGCGGCAGCGCCGCCAGCGTCGCGCTGTCCAGTAGGGCGATGTCCTCAAGCCCGGCCTCGGGATGTCCCAGCGGCGGCTCGATCCGCAGCACCTGTGTCGCCTGACGGCCACGCGGCGTCTCTTGCACGATCAACTCGATGGCCGAATCCTCGGCGACCGAACTTTGCCCGAAGTTCCGCAAGACATTGGCATGCAGCAAGATATCCGCCCCACCGCTTTCGGCGACGACGAATCCAAAGCCCTTGCCCGGGTCGAACCATTTGACCTTTCCGCAAATGCCTTCCTGGCCCGCATCCTGTTCTTCTTCTTCGGCCAATTGCTGTCCCTATTAATAAAGTCGGCAGACGTATGTCTCTGGAACTCTGCTCTGTTAAGCAAGCAGAAGTTTCCCCTACTTGCCGCATCACTGCAAAAGATTTACGCGCGTAAAGTTAGGTATTTACGGACTCAGACGCTCGATTATCCATTCATCACCGGGCGTTTCGCGGGTCCAGCGGAATCTGTCGTGCAGCCGGAACGCGCCATCGGCCCAGAATTCGATCTCGACAGGTCTGATCCGAAATCCGCCCCAGAACGGCGGTCGTTGCGGTGCGGTTCCGTGCGCGATGGTGACCCGGGCGACCTCGGCCATCAGCGCACCGCGCGAGGCCAGCGGTTCGGACTGCCGCGAGGCCCAGGCCCCAAGGCGGCTTTGCAGTGAGCGCGATTCGAAATAGGCGTCAGCCTGTGCGCCATCCTCCTTTTCGATCAGGCCCCGCACCCGCACCTGTCGGCGGATGGATTTCCAGTGCAGCACGAATGCGGCCTTGCCGGTCGCCTCAATCTCGCGGGCCTTTCGAGAGCCGTAGTTGGTGTAAAACACAAAGGCATCCGCCTCGACCTCGCGCAGCAGAACCATGCGCACATTGGGCAGGCCCGCGGCATCGACGGTCGCCAGCCCGATCGCGTCGGGATCGTTCGGCTCGGCTGCGGTGGCCTCGGTCATCCAGCCACGCGCGATTGCGAACGGATCATCGCCAGCGAAAATTCCGGTCCGGTCTGCCATGTCCGTCTCCCCCGATGATGCCGCAATCGTTCGCACCTTCGCAGGCTTGAAGCACTCTGGACAATGGCCTAAACGAAACAACGACGCAAAGATGCGCGCCAAGGGGGACACGTGCCATGACAACGCCGCTTATGGCCGGAAAACGCGGCCTCGTCATGGGGCTTGCGAACGATAAATCCATCGCCTGGGGCATCGCCAAGGCGCTGCATGATGCCGGCGCGGAATTGGCGCTATCGTATGTCGGCGAGGCGTTCAAGAAACGCGCCGAGCCACTGGCAGCCTCGCTGGGCGTGACCCAGTTGATCAACTGCGACGTGACCGACGATGCCTCGCTGGATGCCGCCTTCACGCAGCTTGCGACATCATGGGGCAAGCTGGATTTCGTCGTTCACGCCATCGCCTTCTCCGACAAGGAAGAGTTGCGCGAGCGCTATGTCGACACCAGCCAGGCCAACTTCCGGATGACGATGGATATTTCCGTCTATTCCTTCACCGCCGTCGCGCAGCGCGCCGAAAAGCTGATGACCGACGGCGGGTCGATGCTGACGCTGACCTATTACGGTGCGGAAAAGGTGATGCCGCATTACAACGTGATGGGCGTCGCCAAGGCGGCGCTGGAGGCCTCGGTGCGCTATCTGGCCGAGGATCTTGGCAAGAAGGCGATCCGTGTCAACGCGATCTCGGCCGGGCCGATCAAGACACTGGCGGCATCGGGCATCGGCGATTTCCGCTATATCCTGAAGTGGAACGAGTTGAATTCGCCCTTGCGCCGCAACGTGACGCAAGAAGAGGTCGGCAAATCGGCGCTTTATCTTCTGTCCGATCTTGGCTCGGGGGTGACGGGCGAGGTTCTGCATGTCGATGCGGGCTATCATGTCGTGGGCATGAAGGCGGTGGATGCGCCCGATATTGCGACGGTCGCGAAGAAGGCCGCCGGGGGAGACGCGACATGACCGACCGGCTGCCGCACGAAAAGGGCTTTCACGTCAGTTGGGACCAGTTGCACCGCGATGCGCGCGCTTTGGCTTGGCGGCTCGATGGTCAGGGCCCCGACGATGGCGGCTGGCGTGCGGTGGTGGCGATCACAAGGGGCGGCATGGCGCCGGCGATGATCGTCGCGCGCGAACTGGACATCCGCACCGTCGACACGATCTCGATCAGGTCCTACGACCATCAGGATCAGATGGAGCCCAAGGTCATCAAGGCGCCGCAGGCCGAGATCATGGGTGACGGCACCGGCATCCTTGTGGTCGACGATCTGGTCGATACCGGCAAGACCCTCGAGGTGGTGCGCAACCGCTATCCCAAGGCGCATCTGGCCACGGTTTATGCCAAGCCCAAAGGCCGCCCGCTGGTGCAGACCTTCATCACCGAGGTCAGCCAGGACACCTGGATCTTCTTCCCCTGGGACATGGCGCTGCAATATGTCGAGCCTTACCGTGGCAAGGACTGAGGCCACAGGCGGCGGACACAGCGATCGCGTGCCGGATCGAAGCGCCGCGCATGCCCTCTATCTGATCAGCCTCGCTGCAAAGGGCATTCTGGGGCTGACACAACTGGGATCGGGCCTGCTTTTGATGCTGGCGCCTTCGGGCTGGATCACTGACCTGGTTCACAGCCTCGCCAAGATCGAACTTGTCGAAGACCCTGGCGACCCGATCGCGCTGTGGGTCATGCACGCGCTTCCGCAATCGCTGCTGGTGCCGGGTGGCTTTTATTCGATCTACCTTCTGATCCACGGCTTGCTGAACCTCGCTTTGGTTCTGGCGCTGATCGCGCGCCTTGGCTGGGCGTTTCCGGTGTCGATCCTCGTCTTGTTTGGCTTTGTCGCCTACCAGACCGTCGAGTTCGCGCTCGGCGCCGATCCGATGATGCTGGTCCTCAGCCTTATTGATCTTGTCGTGATCGCACTGGTCTTGCGCGAATGGCGGCAGTGGCGGAAAGCCGCGGCCATCCCGCATGCAATCTGACAGCGAAAATGCGCGGTCGCCGGCCAAGGTGTCTCCGCGACATGGCGCCCGCAGGGATAGACCTCTAAAGTGCATTCGACCGGGATGGTCAGGAGGCGGGGCCACATGACATTCGTTTTGAACCCGGCCATGGCCGCGACCGAACCGCCGCCGGTGATGGAGGCGCGGCGCTGGGTGACCGGGCGCGCGTTTCCGCCGGACCGGCCGTTGTTGAACCTGTCGCAGGCCGCGCCGGTCGAACCGCCGCCCGAGGCGCTGCGGCAGGCGATGGCCGAGGCGCTTTTGAACGATCCGGCAGCGCATCTCTACGGGCCGGTCCTCGGCCTGCCCGAATTGCGCGCGGAAGTGGCGGCGCAGTGG
>JBBKVJ010000146.1:0-24593 GCA_037968375.1 Paracoccaceae bacterium
CGCCTGCACCGTGCGGGCCTGCGCCGCGGTGCGGTGACCGAGGCGATAGCCTTTGGCGACACCTGGGACGTGATCCCGACCAGTGGCGCCTCAAGCCCGCTGAACCGGCGGGTCGAGCTATACGTGGGCGGCTGTGATCCGCGCCGCCATATCGAAGCGCGTCCGCTGAATGCGCCGGGCGTCGCGCTGGATCACAACGGCATTGTCTATCTGACCTCGCCCCGGCTGCCTGGCGGCTGAGGCACATCGTCCTCGGCGAACTCTCGCGCCAGAAACCGTTCGAAATCGTCCAGGTTCACCGGCTCGAACTGGCCGAAGCCCTGCATCCAGACCGACGCTGCCTTCAGCGCGTCAGGCTCGAGCTTGCACCATTTCACCCGACCGCGTTTCTCTTGAGAGATCAGGCCCGCAGCGGCGAGGATGATCAGGTGTTTGGAGATCGCTGCCAGCGACATCGTGAACGGCTGCGCCACATCTGTCACCGCCATGTCATCCTCGAGCAGCATCGCAAGGATCGCACGACGGGTCGGATCGGCGAGGGCCGCGAAGGTGGCATCAAGCGGGGTCATGGGCGGTATCTCTGCGATGGCGTGCAAAGATCGTCAACCGATTGGTTGAATATGTGGAATGGGATGTGGTGGCGGTCTGGAGTGTGAAATGCGGGTCAAGATCGGATACTCGAAAATAGGAATACGCATTTATTTCAAGCTATTGAGAACAATTTCAGGCAGGAAATCCCCAGCTTGACACATGCCCTCCGGACCCGTAGCAAACCCGCAACTGTCCACGAGGGGCGACATCATGGCCGATCCGGCCGAAAAAGAGCGCCTGAAAGCGCTGGAAGCGCGGATCGCCAGGGTCAAGAAGGCCGAAAAGCCCGAACCCAAGATGGACGATCATTATTCCGGCGCGGCGCAGGCCTGGCGGATGGTGATCGAGCTGGTCGCCGGAATCGTCATCGGTTTCGGCATCGGTTTCGGGTTGGACTGGCTGTTTGGCACCATGCCGTTGTTTCTGGTGGTGTTCATCCTGATCGGCTTTGCGGCGGGTGTGAAAACCATGATGCGGACCGCAGGCGAGGCGCAGGAACAGGCGGCGCGGGCCGACCGAGAGAAAGAAGAGGGCTAGGACGTGGCGACGGAAGAAGAAAGCGGTCTGGTTTTCCACCCGATGGATCAGTTCATCGTGCGTCCGCTGTTCGGCGGCGATGTCGTCAACTGGTACACGCCCACCAACGTGACACTCTGGATGGCGCTGACCGTGCTGTGCATCGTCGGCCTGCTGGTCTTCGGATCGCGCGGCCGGGCCCTCGTGCCGTCGCGGCTGCAATCGGTGGCCGAGCTTGCCTACGGGTTCATCTACAAGATGGTCGAGGATGTCGCGGGCAAGGATGGCCTGCGCTACTTCCCCTATATCATGACGCTGTTCATGTTCATCGTGTTCTCGAACTTCCTCGGCCTGCTGCCGATGGCCTTTACCACGACCAGCCATATCGCCGTGACGGCGGTGATGGCGATGGCGGTGTTCCTGACGGTGACGATCCTGGGCTTTTACAAGCACGGCCTCGGCTTTCTGGGCGTCTTCTGGATCAGCGCGGCACCGCTGCCGCTGCGCCCGATCCTGGCGTTGATCGAGGTCATCTCATATTTCGTCCGCCCGCTCAGCCATTCCATTCGTCTGGCCGGCAACATGATGGCGGGCCACGCGGTGATCAAGGTGTTCGCCGCCTTCGCCGCGATCCTTTGGATCTCGCCTGCTTCGATCCTGGCAATCACCGCGATCTATGCACTCGAAGTGCTGGTCGCGTTCATCCAGGCCTATGTCTTCGCAATTCTGACGTGCGTGTATCTCAAGGATGCGCTGCATCCGCACCACTGACGATCTTCAATTCACACCAATTCCAACATCAAGGAGAGTTCGATATGGAAGGTGACGTCGTACAAATGGGAGCCTACATCGGTGCCGGTCTGGCCTGTACCGGCATGGGTGGCGCTGCGGTTGGCGTGGGTCACGTGGTTGGCAACTTCCTGTCGGGTGCCTTGCGTAACCCGTCGGCGGCCGCTGGCCAGACCGCGACCATGTTCATCGGTATCGCGTTCGCCGAAGCGCTGGGGATCTTCTCGTTCCTCGTCGCCCTGCTGCTGATGTTCGCCGTCTGATTTCTTGCCGCGGTGGCGCGGGACGGTCCCGTGCCACCTGGTATGAGAAACGCTGACGGAGGCCGATATGGCAAACGAAACTGAAGCCACGCTGGACCCTACCGCCACCGAAATCGGTGACGGGGCAGGTCACGCCGCCGACGC
This sequence comes from Paracoccaceae bacterium, assembly GCA_037968375.1. Lineage (GTDB taxonomy): Bacteria > Pseudomonadota > Alphaproteobacteria > Rhodobacterales > Rhodobacteraceae > CANNFR01. Next base: position 2,304 of record JBBKVJ010000146.1, read on the forward strand.
CGCCGAAGTTGGCGGTGCGGAAGCTGTCGGCATGCCGCAGCTGGATTTCACGACATTCCCGAACCAGATATTCTGGCTGATCGTCACGCTGGTGGTGATCTACCTGATCCTGTCGCGTGTCGCCCTGCCGCGCATCGGTGCGGTTCTGGCCGAGCGCAAGGGGGCCGTCACCAACGATATCGCGGCGGCGGAAGAGCTGAAGCTAAAGGCGGTCGAGGCGGAAGCGGCCTATGAAAAGGCGCTGGCCGATGCCCGCACCGAAGCGCAGCGCATAATTGGCGAGACCAAGGCCGAGATCCAGAAAGAGCTGGATATCGCGACCGAGCACGCCAATGCCGAGATCGGCGTGCGCACGGCGGAATCCGAAAAGCGAATCGGTGAAATTCGCGCCTCGGCACTGGACGGCATCAGCGAAGTGGCCAAGGACACCGCGAAAGAGATCGTGGCGGCACTTGGGGCCAAGGCAGATGCGAAAACCGTCAACGCTGCGGTCGCAGCGCGGATGAAGGGATCGGCATGATGACCCGCCTGACCATACTGATCGTTGCCGCCTTCGCAGCGACCCCCGCACTGGCTGCGGGTGAGCGGTTCTTCTCGCTGGCCAACACCAATTTCGTGGTGCTGATCGCGTTCCTGCTGTTCATCGGCGTGATTGTCTACTTCAAGGTCCCGCCAAAGCTGATCGCGCTCCTGGACAAGCGCGCCGATCAGATTCGCGCCGATCTGGACGAAGCCCGCGCCGTGCGCGAAGAGGCGCAGCAGCTTTTGGCCTCGTTCGAGCGCAAAAGCCGCGATGTGACCGAACAGGCCGACCGGATCCTCAAGCAGGCCAAGGAAGAAGCGCAGAACGTCGCCGATGAGGCCAAGGTGGCCCTAGCGGAATCGCTGGAGCGTCGGCTGAAGGCGGCGGATGAGCAGATCGCAACCGCCGAGGCTGCGGCGATCAGGGAAGTGCGCGACCGCGCGGTTCAGGTGGCGATTGCGGCGGCGGGCGATGTGATCGCGAAATCGATGACGGCGGCGGATGCCAATGCCCGGATCGAACAGTCGATCGCGGTCGTTGAGGACAAGCTTCACTAGCCGTTCAGCCGAAGCGCTGCCGATAGTCAGAACAAGGCCCGGCCCGACGCCGGGCCTTCTTTCATTCAGCGCGATTGTTCGTGTTCGAACCGCTTGCGCGCGATGGCCTCGTGCTGTGCGGCCCGCCGCTCGGCGGTCAGTGCCGAGCGCACGTAATCCAGATGCGCCTCGACGGCGGCCCGTGCGGCCTTGGCGTCGCGGGCCTGCAGTGCGGTGTTGATCGCGCGGTGCTGATCCAGAAGGGCGGTGCGGGTCGTGCGCTGCTTGAACATGACCTGGCGGTTGTAGAAAACGCCCTCACGCAGCAGCCCGAACATCGAGCGCATCATGTGCAGCATGATGACATTGTGGCTGGCCTCGATGATGGCAAGGTGAAACTCGGCATCGAGGCCCGCCTCTTCCTCGGCGCTGCGTTTGCCATGCGCGACCTCCATCTTCTGAAAGATCGCATCGACCACCTTCAGATCGGTGTCCGACCCCAGCCTGGCCGCGCGGTCGGCGGCAAGCCCCTCCATGTCACGGCGAAAGTCGATGTAGTCGAACAGCGCTTCGTCATGGCTTGAGAAAAGCCGTGTCAGGGCTGGCGGAAAGGCCGAACCGAGGCAATCGGACACAAATATGCCAGCGCCGGGTCGGGTCGCCAGAAGGCCGCGCGCCTGCAAATCGGCAATCGCCTCGCGCAGCGACGGGCGCGAGACCTCCAGCCGCTCGGACAATTCGCGCTCGGATGGCAGGCGCTCGCCCGGGCGCAGGATGCCGCGCAGGATCAAGAGTTCGATCTGGCGGACGACGGTCTGCGAAAGCTTTTCGGACTGAACCGGTTCGAACGGCATGGGTACCCCTGAAATTGGTCGGAAGATATGACCGGGCGGGGCTGCGGGCAATGCAAAAGAAAAAAGGAGCGGTCCCGGGACGGGACCGCTCCGATTATCGCCAACCCTTGCGGGTCGTGGTTAGCGGGTCGGGGTGATGATGATATCAACCCGACGGTTCTGAGCGCGGCCCGAGGCGCTGGCGTTCGAGACCAGCGGCTGGGTTTCGCCCCGGCCATATGCGCGGATTCGGCTGGACGGTACGCCACCGGCGCGCAGTTCGCCCGCAACCGTCGCGGCGCGACGCTCGGACAGGTCCTGATTATAGGCCGCCGAGGCGGTGTTGTCGGTGTGGCCGACGACATCGACGCGCGTGTCGGGATAACGGCGCAGGCTGTTGGCAACGACACGCAGTTCGTCACGCTGATCGCCGCGTAGCGAGGCGCTGTCGGTCGCGAACAGCAAGTCCTGCGACATCCGCACGATCAGACGATCGCCGTCGCGGATGACACCCACGCCCGGAAGCTCGTTGCGCAGCTGACGCTCTTGCGCGTCGACCAAGCTGCCGATCAGGCCGCCGGCGATGCCGCCGACGACGGCACCCTTGAGACCTTGCTCGACGTCGTTGCCGCCTTCACGCGAGGCGCCAATGACAGCACCGGCAACCGCGCCGATGGCCGCGCCCTGACGGGTGCGGTCGTAATCGTCGGGATTGCCGTTCTCGACGCAACCGGTCGCGGCAAGCACGGCGGCAAAGCCGACGATGAGAGAAGATTTGATATACATTTTTTAGCCCTTTGAATAAGCCGAATGACGGCTGTTAACTCCTCGGTCTACCTTTCGGTTCCCTCGTGGCTATTCAATAACACGGGCTGAAACGGTGGCGGGTTACGGCGGAGACCCGCCTATGCCGCCCCAGCCTCGCGTCTGGCGGCCTCCCAGGCCAGCATCGCGCGCTTGACCGGCAGACCCCAGTGATAGCCGCCCAGCCCGCCGGATTTGCGCAAGGCGCGGTGGCAGGGGATCAGCCACGACACCGGGTTGCGGCCCACCGCCGTGCCCACCGCACGCACCGCGCGGGGCGAGCCGATATGCTGTGCAATCTCGGAATAGGTGGTGACCTGCCCTGAAGGGATGCTCAGCAGCGCCTCCCAGACCTTGATCTGGAACGGCGCGCCGATCAGATGCAGGCGGGTTGCGCCGGGCACGCCCAGGGCGGGCGCCAGAAGCGGTTGCACGGCTGCGGGGTCCTCGACAAACCGGGCCTTGGGCCAGCGGCCCCGCATATCGGCCATCGCGGCATCGCGTCCCACCTCTTCGGCAAACGCCAGCCCGGCAAGCCCGCGATCCGTGGCCAGCGCCAGTGCGGTGCCGAAGGGCGTGTCGAACCAGCCCCAGCGCAGCGTCAGGCCATCACCGGCCCGGGCGTATTCACCGGGGCTCATCGCCTCCCACTTGAGGAAAAGATCGTGCAACCGCCCGCCGCCGGAAAGGCCGGTGGCACCGGCGGTTTCCAGCACCGTATGGTGTTCGGCCAGCAGCCGCTTGGCATGGTCGAGCGTAAGGTATTGCTGATAGCGTTTCGGCGACACCCCGACCCAGCGCGAAAAGACCCGCTGGAAATGTGCCGGGCTCATGCCCAGATCGGCAGCCAGCCGGTCCAATGGCAGGGTGGAGCCGCCAGCCGCGTCGATCTTTTCGATGGCGCGGGCGATGACGCCGTAGTGGTAGGCGGGGGTATCTGGTTCATCAAGCATCGGTTTGCCTCCTGCCCCAAGACTTAGGACAGGATCGCCCGCCGCGCGACCCGGATATTGCGGATTCCGGTGGGTCAGGCGCTTTGACTGACCTGTGCAGGTCGTCGCACCTCGGCTGGAACAGGTGGCGTCAGCAGAGAAACCTCCCAATCATCCAGTGCCGAGCGCACCGGGCGCAGATGCCCCTTGGCAAGGTGCTGCGCCCAATCAGGGGCGCGGTCGCGCAGGCCGATCAGGTCAAGCGGTTCCAGAAACAGAGTTGCCGTCCAGCAGCCATCGACCAGCATCAGATCGTGATGCTCGAGGATCGGCTGATAGGTTATCGCCGCATCTTCGGGCATGATACGTTCCACCCCGCCCCAGCCCAGTAGTTGCCGCGCGCTGACAAGGGCCTCGGACAGACCGAACAGCAACTCCAGCTCGGCGCTGCGCAGCAGCATCGGTTAATCGGGCGACATCACGATATCCGCCTCGGGCACCCCGGCACCCAGCGCCCCCGCAGCGATCCGGATCGGCCAGTGGGTTGTGGACCCGCCCATTTGCGGCACCGGCCCGTCGATCCGCCCGATGTCCAAAAGCGGTTGCAGACCGCGGTCCCGCGTCACCACCAGGTCGCTTGCGCGCAGCCAGGCCATCGGCACCGGTCCGTCCGGCGTGGCTGCCGTCGCGGCACCACCAATTCCGGGCAAGGTCTGAAAGCCGATGACAGGGCGCAGGTCCGGCGGTGGCAGCAAATGCGGTTTAGGGTTCAAGGCGGCCTCCTTGGAGAGAGTTCAGGCAACCCTGCCGCAGGACCTGTAAAGACAAGGTTAAGGACGGCAGGCCTGCCAGGCCTTGCCGCAAGGCGTCCGACCGGGCATATCGCCGGGGCCATGGCCAAACAGCTTGATTATCATACGCTGAGCGAAATTTTCCGCCGCTTTCAGGATGCCGAACCTGAACCCAGGGGCGAGCTGCACCACGTCAATGCCTACACTCTGGTCGTGGCCGTGGCGCTGTCCGCCCAGGCCACCGATGCGGGCGTCAACAAGGCGACGCGTGCCTTGTTCGAGATCGCCGACACGCCGCAAAAGATGCTCGACCTTGGCGAAGAGGCACTGACCCAGCACATCAAGACCATCGGTCTGTTTCGCCAGAAGTCGAAGAACGTGATGAAGCTGTCGCGCATCCTGGTCGAGCACTATGGCGGCGAGGTGCCATCGTCGCGCGCCGCCCTGCAAGCGCTGCCCGGGGTGGGGCGGAAGACCGCGAATGTTGTGCTGAACATGTGGTGGGGGCATCCCGCACAGGCGGTCGACACGCATATCTTTCGCGTCGGCAACCGCACCGGCATCGCACCCGGCCGCGATGTGGTCGCGGTGGAACGCGCCATCGAGGACAACGTGCCCGCCCCATATCAGCACCACGCGCATCACTGGCTGATCCTGCATGGCCGCTATATTTGCGTCGCAAGAAAACCTAAATGCGCGGTCTGTATCATCCGCGATCTATGTCCCTACGAGGAGAAGACCCTGTGACCAAACGCTATCAGGTGGTGGGCATCGGCAATGCGATCGTCGATGTTCTGGCCCAGACCGAAGAGACGTTCCTCGACCACATGTCGATCCAGAAGGGCATCATGCAACTGGTTGAGCGTGAGCGGGCCGAGGCGCTGTACGGGGCGATGAAGGAACGCACCGAGGCGCCCGGCGGGTCGGTGGCCAACACGCTGGCGGGGTTGGGCAATCTGGCGCTGTCGACAGCGTTCATCGGCCGCGTGCGCGATGACGCGCTGGGTCGGTTCTATGCGAAATCGCTGCAGCTGGAGGGCACCGATTTTCCAAACCCGCCGGTGTCGGGGGGAGAGCTGCCGACCTCGCGCTCGATGATCTTCGTGACGCCGGATGGCGAGCGGTCGATGAACACCTATCTGGGCATTTCGGCGGAACTGAGCACCGAGGATGTGACGCTGGAGGTGGCCGAGAACTGCGATTTCCTGTTCCTCGAGGGCTATCTGTTCGACAAGGACAAGGGCAAGGCGGCGTTCCTGAAGGCGGCCGAGGCGTGCCACCGTGGCGGCGGGCTGGCCGGGATTTCACTGTCCGATCCGTTCTGCGTCGACCGGCACCGCGACGATTTCCGGCGGCTGGTCAAGGTGCTGGACTACGGTATCGGCAATGAACACGAATGGTGCGCGCTGTATCAAAGCGAGGATCTGGACGCGGTGCTGACAATGGCGGCGGCGGATTGCGGCATCGTGGCCTGCACCCGCTCGGGCCAGGATGTGATCTTGATCCGCGAGGGTGAGCGGGCCGAGGTGCCGGTGCGCCGCGTGGTGCCGGTCGATGCGACCGGTGCGGGCGATCAGTTCGCGGCGGGATTTCTTTACGGGCTGGCGACTGGGCAGACATTGGACAAGGCCGGTCGGATGGGGTGTATCGCGGCGGCCGAGGTGATCAGCCATTTCGGCGCGCGACCCGAGGTGGATGTGAAAGCCTTGTTCCGCAGGCAGGGCCTGATCTGAGAGCAGAGGGGGCTGTCTGCCCCCGCGCGCGTGCCGCGCGCCCCCCGAACATACTTGTACCAAAATGAAAGCCGGAACAGCGAGTGTGGCTTGGCATGGACAGGCGCGCGACGCACTTCTAGGGTCGGGCGGAATGTCCTGAAAGGTGTCTATGATGCTGAAGCTTCACCAGTCCCCGACGTCGCCTTACGCCCGCAAGGTTCTGGTTCTCTTGCATGAAACCGGCCAGCTTGGCGACGTCGAGATTGCCAATGCCAGCGGGACGCCGGTAGATAGCGGCACCGCGCCTTTGGCGCAGAACCCGCTGGGAAAGATTCCCGTGCTGGAGCGGGATGACGGACCCGCACTTTATGACAGCCGGGTGATCTGCCGCTATCTGGACGATCGCGCCAGCGGCAAGTTGTACCCCAAGGCGCCGCGCCTTTGGGACACGCTGACGTTGGAGGCGACGGCGGACGGGATGCTGGATGCCGCGATCCTGATGGTTTACGAATGGCGGGTCCGGCCCGAGGCGGCGCGGCATGAGCCTTGGGTCGAGGGGCAATGGGCCAAGATCGCCCGGGCTCTGGATGCGGTCGAGGCGCGCTGGATCAGCCATCTGAACGGGCCTTTGGACATGGGCCAGGTCGCGGTGGCCTGTGCGCTGGGCTATATCGACCTTCGCCACGACGCGCGGGGTTGGCGTCAGGGGCGGCCTGCACTGGCGGCCTGGTACAAGAAATTCGCCGAGCGGCCCGCGATGGCGGCGACCGTGCCGCCGGGCTGAGACACCGTTTTCATGGATACGTACCGACGGCATGCGACAGTTGGCCCTCGGCCGGTTGTTCAATGTGCGCTGGACGCGCCCGCGCGACGCCGCTAAACAGCCCAACGGGAAGGTCGCGCCGGTTTCGTGGCCGATAATTCGCATATCCGGGCCTTTTGGCCAAAGAACGGAGTAACACTTGTGTCCCACGCAGAAGATCACGACGACAGCCGCAGGGATTTTCTCTATTTCGCCACCGCAGGCGCGGGCGTGGTAGCGACAGGTGCTGCGGTCTGGCCGCTGGTCAATCAGATGAACCCGTCGGCGGATGTTCAGGCCCTGTCCTCGATCCAGGTCGATATCTCGGGCGTCGATCCCGGCACCCAATTGACGGTGAAGTGGCTGGGTAAGCCGGTCTTCATCCGGCGCCGGACCGAGGCCGAGATCGCTGCCGCGCGCGCCGTTGAGATGAGCGCGTTGATCGACGACAGCGCGCGCAACGCGAACGGCCCGGCCGATGCCTCGGCTGAGGATGAGAACCGCGCCTTTGGCGAGGCCGGCGAATGGCTGGTGATGATCGGTGTCTGCACCCATCTGGGCTGTGTGCCGATCGGCGATGGCGCGGGCGAGTTCGGCGGCTGGTTCTGCCCTTGCCACGGCTCGCATTACGATACGTCAGGACGCATCCGCAAAGGCCCCGCGCCCGAGAACCTGGCGGTTCCGGTGACCGAGTTCCTTGACGAAACCACGATCAAGCTGGGCTGAGGGAGATCGAGATGGCTGGTATTCCGCACGACCATTACGAACCGAAGTCGGGTGCTGAGAAGTGGCTGCACAAGCGGCTGCCGGTCGTGGCGCTGATGTATGACACGCTGATGATTCCGACGCCGAAGAACCTGAACTGGATGTGGATCTGGGGCATCGTTCTGACCTTCTGTCTGGCGGTTCAGATCATCACCGGCATCGTTCTGGCGATGCATTACACGCCGCATGTCGACCTGGCCTTTGCCTCGGTCGAGCACATCATGCGCAACGTCAACGGCGGCTACATGCTGCGCTACCTGCATACCAACGGCGCCTCGCTGTTCTTTGTCGCGGTCTATGCGCATATCTTCCGGGGCCTTTACTACGGCAGCTACAAGGCCCCGCGTGAGGTGACCTGGATTATCGGCATGCTGATCTACCTGGCGATGATGGCCACCGCCTTTATGGGTTACGTGCTGCCCTGGGGGCAGATGTCGTTCTGGGGCGCTACCGTGATCACCGGCCTGTTCGGAGCGATCCCGCTGATCGGTGAGCCGATCCAGACCTGGATGTTGGGCGGACCTGCGGTGGATAATGCCACGCTGAACCGGTTCCTGTCGCTGCACTTCCTGCTGCCCTTCGTGATCGCAGGCTTGGTGATTGTGCATATCTGGGCGTTCCACACCACCGGCAACAACAACCCGACCGGGGTCGAGGTGAGGCGGTCTTCCAAGACCGAGGCCGAGAAGGACACGCTTCCGTTCTGGCCCTATTTCGTGATCAAGGACCTGTTTGCGCTGGTGCTGATCCTGGCGGTGTTCTTCGCCATCGTCGGCTTCATGCCGAACTTCCTCGGCCATCCCGACAACTATATCGAGGCGAACCCGCTGGTGACACCGGCGCATATCGTGCCGGAATGGTATTTCCTGCCGTTCTACGCGATCCTGCGGGCCTTCACCTCCGAAGTCTGGGTCGTGGAGATCGCATCCTTCGTCACCGGCGGTATCATCGACGCCAAGTTCTTTGGCGTCCTGGCGATGTTCGGCGCGATCGCGGTGATGGCGCTGGCGCCGTGGCTGGACACCTCGTCGGTGCGTTCGGGCCGCTACCGGCCGATGTTCAAATGGTGGTTCGCGCTGTTGGTGGTGGATTTCGTCGTGCTGATGTGGGCCGGGGCGATGCCTGCCGAAGAACCCTATGCCACGATCTCGCTGATCGCATCAGCCTACTGGTTCGCGTATTTCCTGATCATCCTGCCGCTTCTGGGCGTGATCGAGAAACCGCTGCCGCAACCCGCGACCATCGAAGACGATTTCAATGCGCATTACGGCGCGGACGGGCATGGCGCCAAGGCGCCCGCTGTCCCGACCCCGGCCGAGTGACGGAAAGGACCGCTTGAGATGCTGAGAACACTTACCCTTGCCGCCGCTTCCGCCCTGGTGCTGTCGTCGGGTGCCGCGCTGGCCGCCGAAACCGAGGCGCATATCGAGGATTTCGCGTTTTCCTTCGAAGGCCCGTTCGGCAGCTACGACCAGATGCAGCTGCAACGCGGCCTGCAGGTCTATACCGAGATCTGTTCGGCCTGCCACGGCCTCAAGTTCGTGCCGCTGCGCACGCTGCATGACGAAGGCGGGCCGGGCCTGCCGGAAGATCAGGTGCGCGCCTATGCAGCACAGCTCGAGATCTTCGATGCCGAGCTTGACGATTTCCGCCCCCGAATCCCGACCGATCACTTCCCCGAAAGCGGTCTTCAGACGGCGCCCGACCTCAGCCTGATGGCGAAGGCGCGGGCCGGGTTCAGCGGGCCGTACGGGCTTGGCATCAACCAGATGTTCCGGGGCACCGGCGGGCCGGAATACATCGCTTCGCTGCTGAACGGATACCAGGAGCCACCGGCCTGTGCGCCCGAGGATTTCGACGGCTATTACAACACCGTCTTTGCCGCAGGTGGCTTTCCCGAAGAATGCAAGGATGACCACGGCGCCCATACCGTCGCCGGCAGCTGGATCGCGATGGCGCCGCCGCTTCTGGGTGACGACGTGACCTATGCCGACGGCCATTCGACCGAGGTCGAGCATGTCGCCGAGGATGTCTCGGCGTTCCTGATGTGGACCGCCGAGCCAAAGCTGGGCGTGCGCAAGCAGGTCGGCTTTACCGCCGCGATCTTCCTCGGCATCCTGGCAGTGTTGCTGTATCTGACCAACAAAAGCCTCTGGGCGCCGGTCAAGCGGCGGGCCAAGGGCATGCCTGAGGAATAAGGGCTTCAAGCGAAACGATTCACATTGCGGCGCGTCCCGACAGGGCGCGCCTTTTGCTTTGGGACGGTACGGTCAAACGGTAACGAACTCGTCCCGCGCATAACCTTGCAAATATAGCAGCGCCGTCAGATCGCCGTGGTTGATGCGGATATCGCATTTCGCTGCGACCACAGGCTTGGCGTGCAGTGCGACACCCATTCCCGCCATCCCGAGCATGCCCAGATCGTTGGCACCGTCGCCCACGGCAAGGACCGCGTCATGCCCGATCCCCAGCCGCGCCGCGACCTCAGCCAGCGCCGCCATCTTGGCCTCGCGCCCCAGAATCGGTTCGGCGACCTGCCCGGTCAGGTGACCATCCTCGATCAAAAGACTATTCGCCCGCGCCTCGTCAAACCCAAGATGCGCCGCGATCGGGTCGGCAAAGGCGGTAAAGCCACCCGAGACCAGCAGCGCAAAGCCGCCGTGGGCTTTCATCGTGGCCAAGAGGGTGCGACCGCCCGGCGCATAGGTGATCCGCTTGGCCAGAACCTTGCCGATCACGCTGTCCGGCAGACCCTGCAGCAGTCCCACCCGTTCGCGCAGCGCGCCGTCGAAATCCAACTCGCCATTCATCGTCCGCGCGGTGATATCGGCCACCCGCGCGCCCACGCCTGCCTCATCGGCCAATTCGTCGATGCATTCCTGCCCGATCATGGTCGAATCCATATCGGCGATCAGAAGCCGTTTACGGCGCCCCTCGGCGCCCTGCACCACAAGGTCAACGCCCATCGCCTGCAGGTCTTGCCAGATCTCCCAACGATTGTCCGGCATCCGTTGCAGCGGAAATTCGGCGGCCACGTCCGGGGCCAGCCAGACCGCCGTGCCGCCACCCCAGGCGTTGCGCACCGCCTCGACCGTGGCGCGGTCCAGGTGCGGCATGGTGGGGGCAGTCAAAAGCGTGGCGACGAACATGAAGGCAATCCTCAAGGGTGTAGTGGCTGACACAGGATGCGGCGCCTTAGCGCGATTTTCCCGCTTGTGCCAGACGCGCGGTGGCCGTATCCCCAGCGGTGGGACACCCCTCCCCAACGAGGGGCGCATATCTGTGAGGATACCATGACGGACACGACCACTCCGGCCGCGCGGCCGGCCAATCCGCGCTTTTCGTCCGGCCCCTGTGCCAAACCCCCCGGCTATACGCTTGATCTGCTGTCCGACGCGCCCTTGGGCCGGTCGCATCGTGCGGGTGTCGGCAAGGCCAGGCTGCAGCAGGCCATCGACCTGACCCGAGATATCCTTGGCGTGCCCGCAGACTATCGGATCGGCCTCGTGCCCGCGTCCGATACCGGCGCGGTCGAGATGGCGATGTGGTCGCTTCTGGGCGCCCGGCCAGTCGAGATGCTAGCCTGGGAAAGCTTTGGCGAAGGCTGGGTGACCGATGCGGTCAAGCAGTTGAAGCTTGATGCCGTGGTGCGCAACGCGCCCTATGGCCAGATCATCGACCTGGCGCAGGTCGATTTCGACCGCGATGTGGTGTTCACCTGGAACGGCACGACTTCTGGCGTGCGGCTGCCCGATGGCGGTGCGATTCCGGCGGATCGCGACGGGCTGACCATCTGCGACGCAACCTCGGCGGCTTTCGCGATGGACCTGCCCTGGGACAAGCTGGATGTGGTGACGTTCTCCTGGCAAAAAGTGTTGGGCGGCGAGGCGGCGCACGGCATGCTGGTATTGTCGCCGCGTGCCGTCGAACGGCTGGAAAGCTACACCCCCGCCTGGCCGCTGCCGAAGATTTTCCGGCTGACCAAGGGCGGCAAGCTGATCGAGGGCATCTTTCAGGGCGAGACGATCAACACGCCGTCGATGCTGGCGGTCGAGGATTATCTGGCCGCGCTCAACTGGGCGAAATCGGTCGGCGGGCTGAAGGGCCTGATCGCGCGGGCCGAGGCCAATGCCGGTGCTGTGGCCGATTTCGTGGCCTCGCGCGACTGGGTCGCGAACCTTGCCGAGGACCCGGCCACCGCATCCACCACCTCAGTTTGCCTGAAATTCACCGACCCCGGCATCCGCGATGGCGCGGGTTTCGCCAAGGCCGTGGCCAGGCGGCTGGAGCGCAAAAGCGTGGCCTATGATATCGGCAGCTACCGCGACGCGCCGCCGGGCCTGCGCATCTGGTGCGGCTCGACGGTGGAAACCTCAGACATTCAGGCGCTGATGCCCTGGATCGAATGGGCCTACCGCGCCGAGATCGAGGCCCAGGCCCAAGCCGCATAAAGGTGCGTGCAAAGCACACACCCACCCCAACCCGTAGGGTGCGTGGTCGCCACGCACCTTCCCAACATTCGCAACAGGAGTGCCCATCATGGCCCCGCGCGTCCTCGTATCCGACAAGCTTTCCGAAACCGCCGTCCAGATCTTCCGCGACCGGGGGGTCGAGGTCGACTACCTGCCCGATCTCGGCCGCGACAAGGAGGCGCTTGCGAAGGTCATCGATCAGTATGACGGTCTGGCGATTCGCTCGGCCACCAAGGTCACCGAAAAACTGATTGCCGCTGCCACCAATCTCAAGGTGATCGGTCGCGCCGGTATCGGCGTCGACAATGTCGATATCCCGGCCGCCTCGGCGAAGGGCATCATCGTGATGAACACGCCCTTCGGCAACTCGATCACCACCGCCGAACACGCCATCGCGATGATGTTCGCGGTCGCGCGGCAGATTCCCGAGGCCAGCGCCTCGACCCATGCCGGCAAGTGGGAAAAGAACCGCTTCATGGGGGTCGAGTTGTACAACAAGACGCTTGGCGTCATCGGTGCGGGCAACATCGGCGGCATCGTCTGCAACCGGGCGGTAGCGCTGCACATGAAGGTCATCGCCTTCGATCCGTTCCTCAGTGAGGAACGCGCGACGCAGCTGGGTGTCACCAAGGTGGAACTGGACGAGTTGCTGCGCCGCGCCGATTTCATCACCCTGCACACGCCCCTGACCGACAAGACCCGCAACATCCTGTCGGCGGAAAATCTTGCGAAGACCAAGAAGGGCGTGCGGATCATCAACTGCGCCCGTGGCGGGCTGATCGACGAAGACGCGCTGGCCGACGCATTGCGGTCGGGCCATGTCGCGGGGGCGGCGCTGGATGTCTTCGCCACCGAACCGGCCACCGACAGCCCGCTGTTCGGGATGCCGAACGTCGTCGTCACCCCGCACTTGGGCGCCTCGACAAATGAGGCGCAGGAGAACGTGGCCCTGCAGGTGGCCGAGCAGATGTCGGACTATCTCTTGACCGGCGCCGTGCAGAACGCGCTGAACATGCCCTCGGTCACCGCCGAAGAGGCCGCGATCATGGGGCCGTGGCTGAAGCTGGCCGAGCATCTGGGTGCCTTTGTGGGCCAGATGACCGACGAGCCGATCCAGGCGATCAACGTGCTGTATGACGGGGTGGTATCCGAGATGAACCTGGCGGCGCTGAACTGTTCGGCGATCGCGGGCATCATGAAGGCGACCAACCCGGATGTGAACATGGTGTCCGCACCGATCATCGCCAGGGAACGCGGGATCAAGCTGGCCACGACCCAGCAGGGCAAATCCGGCGTCTTCGACGGCTATATCAAGCTGACCGTGGTGACGGCCCAGCGCGAACGCTCGATCGCGGGCACGGTGTTTTCCGACGGCAAGCCGCGCTTCATCCAGATCAAGGGCATAAATATCGACGCCGAGATCGGCGCGCATATGCTGTACACCACCAACGAAGACGTGCCGGGGGTGATCGGCATGCTGGGTCAGACGATGGGCGAGAACGGTGTCAACATCGCAAACTTCACGCTGGGCCGGTCGTCACGCGGGGACGAGGCGATTGCGCTTTTGTATGTCGACGATCCGATCCCCGCACCGGTGATCGAAAAGCTGATGGCGACGGGGATGTTCCAGCAGGTCAAACCCCTGTCCTTCGCCATCGCCTGACATCGCAGCGTGCGGTGCGGCCAACGGGTCGCGCCGCCCCGCTGACGGTTGCGCGCTGTGCAATCTCCTCTGTCGCGGATAACGCCGGGGCGCTATAGGGGGCGTCTCACAGCGGTAAGGTCAAAACCCCATGCGCAGTTACGCGATCGGCGATATTCACGGGCAACTGGAAAAACTGCGGGATGCCCATGCGCTGATCGCCGCTGACCGGCAGGCGACCGGCGACAAGGATGCGCCGGTGATCCATGTTGGCGATCTGGTGGATCGCGGGCCGGACAGCCGCGGTGTGGTGCAACATCTTCTGGACGGCGTGATGCGCGGCGAACGCTGGGTTGTACTGAAGGGCAATCATGACCGGATGTTCACCGGCTTTCTGGCCGACCCGGCGTATCACGATCCGGGTCTGCGTCACGGGATAAGCTGGCTGCATCCCAATCTGGGTGGCGCGTCAACTCTTGCCTCCTACGGGGTCGCCGATGCCAACGACAGGCCGGTGGCTGAGGTTCACGCCGATGCGGTGAAATCAGTGCCGCAGGCGCATCTGGATTTCCTGAATGGCCGGCCGCTCTGGCAGTTATGGGGCAACGCGTTGTTCGTGCATGCAGGCGTGCGCCCAGAGGTCGAGATCCAGGATCAGGTCGAGGATGATCTGGTCTGGATCCGTGACGATTTCCTGACCGCCACCGACGATCATGGCGCGCTGGTGGTGCACGGCCATACCGTGATCGAGGCAGCGACGCATTACGGCAACCGGGTGAACATCGACAGCGGTGCCGGCTATGACGGGCCGCTGACGGCGGTGGTGATCGATGGCAGCGAGGTCATGCTTCTGACCTCCGAAGGCCGGGTGCCGCTGAAACCGGCGGCCTGAGCGCCGACCCTAGATCAGCCCAGCCACCGCCGCGCACCAGTAGCTGGCGTTGCCGCCACGGGTCTGCCGGTAAAGCCCGAGCCAGCCAAGCGTTTGCAGCCGCTGGGCAAGCGGGCTGGAACGGCTTGTGGCGAACGCCTCAAGCAGCGCACGGTTCTCCGGCGTCAGCCGGTGCGCCGAGGCGCGCAGGGCGGCGATGTTGGTGTCGTTCCACAGCCTCAAAATACCGCCCGCCACCATCCGCGCCCGTCGCAGCCGCGCACGCAGCGAGGTATTCGCGCCGATCTGATTGCCGCTGTGCTGGCGATACAGCAGGCTTGGCGCATCGTCGTAGACCACGGTGCCACCGGCGCCGGTGATCAGCTGATAAAGCCACCAGTCGTGCACCACGACCTGCCCGGCCTCGGCGGCGGCCGCCTGAGCCAGATCAAGGGCGGCGCGGTTCAGCACCATCGTATTGCCACCCGCGATGTTCTGGATCAGGGCGTTGCGGAATGACGGCGGTCTTTTGAAATGCGGCGAATGCCCCAGCGGCGCCAGCCCGGCATCGCAAAGCGCAGTGCGGCTGCAGTACAGCCCGGGCTGACCGGCGGCAATGTCGGCAAGCCGGGCGGTAGCGCGGGCAAGCTTTTCCGGCAACCAGACATCGTCTTGATCCGATAGCGCCGCGAAGGAAACATCCTTGCCCGCAAGGCCGATGAGGTGCAGGAAATTCGCCGCCAGCCCGCGCTGCGGCCCATCATGCGTCATAATATTCCGGTCGGGATGCGTTGCCGCGAAATCGGCGATCATCTGCAAACCGGTATCGGTCGAGCCGTCGTCGGACACGATCAGGCGCCAGTCGACATCCTGCTGGGCCGCATAGCTGGTCAGCTGATCGCCCAGAAACCGCGCGCCGTTGTGCAGCGCCAAAAGCACCGCGACCGCCGGCAGATTTCGGGCGTCATCTGCGTAGTCGCGGGCCATCGACTGCCTCCACCATTTCGTGAAAGCTCAGGTTTACCGGCACACTCTTGCGCAGGTCTTACGCTTGGGGCACCGCAATGACGGAAAATCCGCAGCCTTTGATCCATTTACGCCCCGGCCCGGCTCGGGTAGTCAGGCTGCGATCAAAAGTGAGGCGCAGATGTCAGGCCACGGCACTCCGATACCGATGACCTCTCGCAAGTGCGGGCCGCTGAGCGGTATCGCCGAGGTGCCGGGCGACAAGTCGATCAGCCACAGGGCGCTGATCCTTGGCGCGCTGGCGGTGGGTGAGACCCGGATCACCGGTCTGCTGGAGGGTCAGGATGTGCTGGATACCGCTGCGGCGATGCGCGCCTTCGGGGCCGAGGTGGTGCAAAGCGGACCGGGCGCATGGCAGGTGCACGGTGTCGGCGTCGGCGGCTTTGCGGAACCGTCAGGCGTGATCGATTGCGGCAACTCGGGCACCGGCGTGCGGCTGATCATGGGGGCGATGGCAACGACACCGATCACCGCCACGTTCACCGGTGACGCCAGCCTGAACAAGCGCCCGATGGGGCGGGTGACTGATCCCTTGGCGCTGTTCGGGGCGCAGGCCTATGGCCGTCGCGGCGGGCGGCTGCCGCTGACGCTGGTCGGTGCGCAAGAACCGGTGCCGGTCCATTATGCGCTGCCGGTGGCCTCGGCACAGGTGAAATCGGCGGTGCTGCTGGCCGGGCTGAATGCACCCGGCGAGACGATGGTGATCGAGCCTGAGGCGACGCGTGACCATACCGAGCGGATGCTGGCGGGCTTTGGCGCGACACTGCGGTTCGAGGATACCGACGAGGGCCGCGCGATCATCCTGACCGGCCAGCCGGAACTGCGACCGCAGACTGTGGCCGTGCCACGCGATCCGTCCTCGGCGGCGTTCCCGGTCTGTGCGGCGCTGATCGTCGAAGGGTCCGACATTCTGGTGCCGGGGGTCAGCCAGAACCCGACCCGCAATGGCTTGTATCTGACCCTGGTCGAGATGGGCGCCGACATCGAATTCCAGAACCCGCGCGAAGAGGGCGGCGAGCCGGTGGCCGACCTGCGGGTGCGGTTCTCGGCGCTGACGGGCGTCGAGGTGCCGCCCGAGCGTGCCGCCAGCATGATCGACGAATTTCCGGTGCTGTCGGTCGTGGCCGCCTGCGCGGAAGGGACGACCATCATGCGCGGTGTGAAAGAGCTACGGGTCAAGGAAAGCGACCGGATCGACGCGATGGCGCGGGGGCTGGAGGCCTGCGGTGTGCGTGTCGACGAAGATGCGGATACGCTGATTGTGCACGGGCTTGGGCCGGGTGGCGTTCGGGGCGGGGCGACCTGTGCGACGCATCTCGACCACCGCATTGCGATGGCGTTTCTGGTGCTGGGGCTGGCGTCGAAAAAGCCGGTCAGCGTCGATGACGGGTCGCCGATTGATACCTCGTTTCCGGTTTTCGAGGGGCTGATGCGTGAGCTTGGTGCAAACCTTACGCGGGGCGACCGATGATTTTCACCGTCGCAATCGACGGTCCTGCTGCCGCCGGGAAGGGGACGATTTCCAAGGCTGTGGCGGCGCATTTCGGGTTTTCGCATCTTGATACCGGGCTTTTGTACCGGGCGGTGGGGCGCAAGGTTCTGGATGGGGTGGCGCCGGAAATGGCCGCCAAGGCATTGAGTTTGAAGGATATAGAGGACGGCGATCTGAGGACGCCGGAGGTGGCACAGGCGGCCAGCCGGGTTGCGGTTCTGCCCGAGGTGCGCGCGGCGCTGCTGGCGTTTCAGCGCGATTTTGCGCGGCGCGAGGGTGGTGCTGTGCTGGACGGGCGCGATATCGGCACGGTGATTTGTCCAGAGGCGGAGGTGAAATTTTTCGTCACCGCCTCGGCCGAAGTACGCGCGGGGCGACGCTGCAAGGAGCTGACGGACAAGGGAATTCTGACCTCGGATGCCGAAGTTCTGAGCGATGTTCGCGCCCGCGATGCGCGCGACGCCGAACGTGCCGAGGCGCCGATGCGGCCTGCTGATGATGCGGTGATGTTGGACACGACCGACCTGAGCATCGATGCGGCGGTGGCGCGGGCGGTGCAGAGTGTGACCGAACGGCTGCACCGGCAGAGCTGACGCGAATCATGGTTAATTGACGGGAATTTCTGAAAAATCCCGTGGCACACCCTGTGCACCGGTTGTGCACCGCGCGTGCACCGGCGGACCGCGCGTCTTGTGGCCCCGCCGGGGATGAAGCAACCAGTTGCGCCCGATGACCAGCGGTGCAGATACCCATATCCCGAAAATATCCCGCGCATGCTATCCCTGAGGTAGAGTGACGCCGCAAATGCCTAGCCACTCCGGGATTGGCGGTGACGAAACCTGACGGAAGGCGTGGAATGGCCAAGAACATCCTGATTTTCGCGGACGGCACCGGGCAGATCGGCGGGGTGCGCCCGGATCAGCGGCTGTCGAACATCTACAAGCTGTATCGCGCAATGCGGCCCGGGCCATCCTCGCCGATCGACCCGGCCCGGCAGGTCGCCTATTACGATCCGGGCCTCGGGTCGGCCGAGCCGGACGGGCAATCGACGCACCGGTTTCAGAAGCTGCAGAAAATCCTGGACGCCGCCGTCGGCACCGGCATAGATGACAACGTGATCGACTGCTACGAACAGATCATCCGCACCTACGAGCCTGGCGACCGCATCTTGCTGTTCGGCTTTTCGCGGGGTGCCTATACGGTGCGCGCGGTGGCCAATGTGATGACGCTGTGTGGCATTCCGACCCGGATGCCGGACGGAACGCCGTTGCCGCGACACGGGCCAAGACTGCGCAAGATCGCCAACGATGCGGTGATGTATGTCTATAATCACGGTACCGGGCAGCCGCGCGAACAGACGCCCTATTACGAGCAGCGCGAAGAGCTTGGCCGCCGGTTCCGGGTGAAATACGGCGGCAGCCTGCCGGACGGTGCCGCAGATATGCCGGGCATCGTGCAGCCGACCTTCATCGGCGTCTTCGATACCGTCGGGTCCTTGAACAACTGGCTGCTGATCTGGATCGCGCGGGTCATCGTGGTGGCGCTGGGGGCACTTAATCTGGCCGCGATCCTGATGGCGTGGCCGTTCCTGGTGACGCTGGCGATCATCGCGATCACGGCGGTGGTGGTCTGGTGGTATGGCGGCCAGGTTCTGGCGCAGTTCAAATTCTTTTCGCCCGATCCGGACCGGCCGCTGAAATGGGAAAACCCCGGTGACTGGTGGCAGATCTTCCGCAACGGTCATCAAGCGGTGTGGCGCAATCAGAACTACGACCGATGGCTGGACCCTGAGGTCAGCTTTGCCCGGCACGCGATGGCCATTGACGAACAGCGAACCGATTTCGCGCGGCTGGACTGGGGCGAGGCCTGGGAACCGGAAAAGACCGCCGACAAGAAGCCCGGATGGCTGAAGCAGGTCTGGTTCGCGGGCTGTCACAGCGATATCGGCGGCAGCTATCCGGAGGCGGAATCGCGGTTGAGCGATATCGCTCTGGACTGGATGGTGGACGAGCTTGTGGACTGCGTTCCCGAGGTTCAGGTTCTGGGGGACATGCTGTGGCGTTGGCCCGACCCGCTGGCCTTGCAGCACGAAGAGACGTATTTCATTCCGCGCGGGCTGTTCCGGCGAAAATGGCGGTCGCACCCGCGCGAGATTGCGGCGGAAGCCAAGCTGCATCCCTCGGTCCTCACACGGCTGGCGGCAGTGATGGTGCCGCAGTCGGGCGAGGTGAAACCCTATCGGCCGGTGCCGTTGAAGGATCACCCGAAGGCGCGGGCGTTTTACGAGGGTGGCTGATCCCGGGGCCAGCACCGGACGCAGTGACTGATCGCAGGGCTTTTTGTTGCGGGCCTTTGGTGGCGGGCCCCATTCAACCGCTCCGTTTAATCCCTGACATCCGCCCCCGTATAGGGTTATTAACACTTTCCGATTCGAGAGCGCAGCAACCGGAGCGACCGCCGCCGCCATGTCGAGCCATGTCATCATCATCTACCGCAGCATCGCCTGCTTTGCCGATTTCGACGACTCGGACCTGGCAATCCTGCAAGAAGCCCGGCGTTTCAACAGGGGGGCGGGCATTACCGGGTTTCTCTGGCGGGGCGACGGGCAGTTCTTTCAAGCGCTGCATGGCCCGACCGAGGTCACGACAGCCCTGATTGCGCGCATCGCCAAGGACGACCGGCACCATTCGCTTGAGGTCTTCTTGCAAGACGCCATCGCGCCGCAATCGCCGTTCGCCGACTGGACCATGGGCTATGACCATTTCCTCGAGCACGATCTGGAGCTGACGATGAAAGAGGATGGCACGAAGCCCCCGATCACGCCGGACAAGGCGCGCGATATTCTTGCGGCGATGATGCGGTCGTTCGAAGAGGTGCGGACCTACGGATCGGTCTTTCCCTATGCCCGTCGACCCAGCGAGGACCAGAATGCCTATCTTGCGCGGCTTGAGAGGGTTTGAAGTGTCACCGGCGGTGTCGGTGCAACTGCAGGTCGGGCCTTGCCACGCTGTGCCTGACCGCCTATAGACCCATCCGTCGAACAGGCCGCAAGAGCCGGGACGCGAAGGTATCAGCAGGGTCGGGGTGAACCACCGGCCCTGATTGCTTTGCGGGCCCCTTGCGGCAGACCAAACCTGACAAGACCGGCGGAGACAACCGCATGGCCTGAAAACAGACACAAAGGAACTGAACACGCATGTGCGCTAAAACCACGATGGAGGAATTCGAAGCCCTCCTTGAAGAAAGCTTCGAGATCGACACTCCGAACGAAGGCTCGGTTGTCAAAGGCAAGGTCATCGCCATCGAGGCGGGACAGGCCATCATCGACGTCGGCTACAAGATGGAAGGCCGCGTCGATCTGAAAGAATTCGCAGAACCGGGCCAGGTGCCCGAGATCGAAGTCGGCGACGAGGTCGAGGTGTTCCTGCGCCAGGTCGAGAACGCCCGTGGCGAGGCCGTGATCAGCCGCGAGATGGCGCGCCGCGAAGAGGCATGGGACCGGCTGGAGCAGGCCTATTCCAAGGAAGACCGTGTCGATGGCGCGATCTTCAACCGCGTCAAGGGCGGCTTTACCGTCGATCTGGGCGGCGCTGTGGCGTTCTTGCCCGGCAGCCAGGTCGATGTGCGTCCGGTCCGCGATGCGGGCCCGTTGATGGGTCTCAAGCAGCCGTTCATCATTCTCAAGATGGACCGTCGCCGTGGCAATATCGTGGTGTCGCGTCGTGCGATCCTAGAAGAATCCCGTGCCGAGCAGCGCGCCGAAGTGATCAGCAAGTTGACCGAGGGCGATGTCGTCGACGGCGTGGTGAAGAACCTGACCGAATATGGTGCCTTCGTCGATCTGGGCGGTGTGGACGGGCTGTTGCACGTCACCGACATGGCCTGGCGCCGGGTGAACCACCCGAACGAGATCCTGGAAATGGGTCAGAACGTGAAGGTGCAGGTCATCAAGATCAACAAGGAGACGCACCGCATCTCCTTGGGCATGAAGCAGCTGCAGTCGGATCCGTGGGATACGGTCGAGGAGAAGTTCCCGATCGAAAGCACGCATACCGGCCGGGTCACAAACATCACCGATTACGGCGCCTTTGTTGAGCTGGAGCCGGGGGTCGAGGGTCTGGTCCATGTCAGCGAGATGAGCTGGACCAAGAAGAACGTGCATCCCGGCAAGATCGTGTCGACCAGCCAGGAAGTCGAAGTGATGGTGCTGGAGATCGATCAGGCCAAGCGGCGCGTGTCGCTGGGGTTGAAGCAGACGATGCGCAACCCGTGGGAGCTGTTCAAGGAAGCCTTCCCCGAGGGCACCGAGGTCGAGGGCGAGGTCAAGAACATCACCGAGTTCGGCCTGTTCGTCGGGCTGGAGCACGACATCGACGGCATGGTCCACCTTTCCGACATCTCGTGGGACGAGCGTGGCGAAGAGGCAATCCAGAACTTCCGCAAGGGCGACATGGTGAAAGCCATCGTCACCGAAGTGGATGCCGAGAAAGAGCGTATCTCGCTGTCGATCAAGCAACTGGGCGGCGACAAATTCGCCGATGCCGTGCAGGGCGTGAAGCGTGGGTCGGTGGTGACGGTGACCGTGACCAAGATCGAGGATGGCGGGATCGAAGTGGAATATGACGGCATGAAGTCGTTCATCCGCCGCTCGGACCTGTCGCGCGATCGTGCCGAGCAGCGGCCCGAGCGGTTCGGTGTCGGTGACAAGGTCGATGCACGGGTGACCAACGTCGATTCCAAGTCGCACAAGCTGGGCCTGTCGATCAAGGCACGCGAGATCGCCGAGGAAAAGGATGCGGTCGAGCAGTATGGCTCATCCGATTCCGGCGCCTCGCTGGGCGATATCCTGGGTGCAGCACTTCGCGGCAAGGGTGACGATGCCAAGAAGGACACCAAGGGCGCGGCCAAGGACGCCGGCGGCGACGATGCCGAGGTTGCGGCCAAGGACGCCAAGGATGCGGCCAAGGACGCCGGCGGCGACGATGCCGAGGTTGCGGCCAAGGTTGCGGCCAAGGACGCCAAGGATGCGGCCAAGGACGATGGCGGCGACGATGCCAAGGATGCGGCCAAGGATGCGGCCAAGGAT
>JBBKVJ010000147.1:0-3516 GCA_037968375.1 Paracoccaceae bacterium
GGCGGAAGGGCGAACGGCCAGCCGCGGTTGGCGGCGTAGGCGCCGGTGATGCCGGCGCCGACCGCCACACCCACGAGGCCGCCGACAAGCCTCAGCGCCGCAGGATCGTCTTTTCCACAACCGCCGCCACGCCGGAATGGCGCCGCCCGACCCAGCTCTGGCTCGATCCCACAGGTAACACCCCCGACAGCCTCGCCCCGCTTGTCGCGCCGGTCCTCCCGATGGCCCGCGCCCTGATCCTCGGTGGCACCAGGGTGCACGACTGGTTTCATCAGGCGAACCGGATCGACCGCGTGCTTCTTACCGTCGAACCGGTGAGCTTTGGCCGGGGCCTGCCGGTTTTCACTGGCCAGACCGGCCCCGCCGAGGCGGTTTTAGACCGGCTCGGTTACCGGCTGACCGGCAGCGAGGCGCTCAATTCCGGCGGAACGAAGCTTCTCAGCTTCACGCGATAACCCCCGGCCTCATCCCGCCAGATGCTGCCGGAAAAACGCGATGGTCCGGTCCCAGGCCAGGGTCGCGGCCTCTTCGTCATAGCGGGGTGTCGAATCGTTGTGAAAGCCGTGGTTGGCGCCGGCATAGATATGCGCCTCATAGGTCTTGCCGTTGGCCTTCAGCGCCGCCTCATAGTCCGGCCAGCCCGCATTGATCCGCTCGTCCAGCTCGCCGTAATGGATCAGCAGCGGTGCCTCGATCTTCGGCACATCCTCGGCCGCCGCCTGACGGCCATAGAACGGCACCGAGGCGCCCAGTTCCGGATAGGCCACCGCCATCGCGTTGCAGACCCCGCCGCCATAGCAGAAGCCGACGCAGCCGACATTGCCGTTCACATCGGCATGGCCCTTCAGATGCTCGAAGGCGGCAAAGAAGTCATTCATCAGCTTCTCGCCATCGACCGAGGATTGCAGATCGCGGCCCTCGGCGTCGTTGCCGGGATAGCCGCCGACCGAGCTGAGGCCGTCGGGCGCCAGCGCCAGAAACCCGTCCTTGGCCAGCCGCCGCGCGACATCCTCGATGTAAGGATTCAGGCCCCGGTTTTCGTGCACCACAACGACGCCGGGCAGCGGCCCCGAGGCCGTGGCGGGCCGCGCCAGATAGGCGCGCACCTCGCCGTGGCCACTGGGCGAGGGGTAGGTGATGTATTCGGCGACGATGTCGGGGTCATTGAAAGACACCTGCTCGGCCAGCGCATAATTCGGCATCAACAGATCCAGCGTCGCCGCCGCCGTCAGCCCGGCGATTGTATACTTGCCGGCCCGCTCGAGGAACTCGCGCTTGGTGATCTTGCCGTGCGCGTAAAAGTCGTAAAGTTCCAGAAGTTCCGGTGCGAAATCCTTGGCGGTCATGCGTGTCATGGCGGCGTCCCCCTGTTGCGGTCCCATCTTGTTTCAACCCAAGATAGCATAATCGGAGGCCAGCACGATGTCTGCAATCTTCACAATCGAGACACGCGGGGCGGGCTTGTATCCGTTCACCGGCCAGGTGGCCGATTGGCTGGCACCCCGGGGTGACGGGGTGCTGACCTTGTTCGTGCGCCACACCTCGGCCTCGCTGCTGATCCAGGAAAACGCCGATCCCTCGGTGCAGGACGACCTTCTGAGTTTCCTGCAGCGCCTTGTGCCACGCGGTGACGACCTGTCGATGCGATGGCTGACCCATACGCAGGAGGGCCCCGACGACATGCCCGCCCATATCCGCGCCATGCTGCTGCCGGTCAGCCTGTCGGTGCCGGTCACGGCTGGGCAAATGGCGCTCGGCACCTGGCAGGGGATCTATCTGGTCGAGCACCGCGACCGCCCGCACCGGCGCGAGGTCGCGGCGTCGTTCATCCCGGCCTAATCGGTGGGCATCATGTAGATCTCGCGCACTGCACTGCGCGGGTTCGCGTTCAGCGCGTGCATCACCGCATCGGCCACGTCCTCGGGCTGCAGCTTGTCGGGCTTCGGCGTGTCGAAAAACCCGGTATCGACCATCCCGGGGGCGATCACCGTGCAGCGCCCGCCCCAGTCGCGCATCTCCTCGGCCATGTTGCCGGCAAAGCCGTGCACGAACCATTTCGTGGCGCCATAGATCGAGCCGCCGATATGCCTGCGGCCTGCAGCGGACCCGGTCAGCACCAGATGGCCGCTGGTCTTCTTCAGCTCGGCCAGTGCGGCGCGCGTGGTGTAAAGCACCCCCATGATGTTGAGGTCGATCATCCGCTGCCACTCCTGCGGATCGCCCTCGAGAATGCCGGGGGTGCCGAGACCCATACCGGCATTGGCGAAGGCGGCATTGATCTCGCCGAAATGGCCCGCCGCCTCGGCCACCGCCGCCTCGATCTCGGCCAGCATGGTGACGTCGCCGGGGATCGCCAGCGCGGCCGGGCCGATCTCTTCGGCAAGCGTGTTCAGCTTTTCGGCACTGCGCGCGAACAGCGCGACGTTCCAGCCGGCACTGGCTGCGGCACGCGCGGTCGCGGCGCCGATGCCGCTGGAGGCGCCGGTGATCAGAAGGGTCTTGGCCATGGGTGGTCCTTTCCAGAAAATGACGGTTTCGATGCGACATAGGGCGTCCGACACGATTGACCCGGAAAAGCAGCATCTAGCGGGGTGATTTCCCCCCTACCCAAACCCTAGCGGCTGTCCTATAGTCGCTGTGGATATCTCGGCTTGGGACGACGAGGGAGGGGCCATGCGCTGCCCGTTTTGCGGAAATGTCGACACGCAGGTGAAGGATTCGCGGCCCGCCGAGGATCATGTCGCCATCCGCCGCCGCCGCTTTTGCCCGGCCTGTGCGGGCCGCTTCACCACCTACGAACGGGTGCAGCTGCGCGACCTTGTGGTGATCAAATCGACCGGCAAGCGCGAAGAATTCGACCGCGACAAGCTGGAACGCTCGGTGCGGATCTCGATGCAGAAGCGGCCTATCGAGCCTGAACGGATCGACCAGATGGTGTCGGGCATCGTGCGGCGGTTGGAAAGCATGGGCGAGACCGATATCCAGTCCAAGGCCATCGGCGAGATCGTGATGGAGACCCTCGCGCGGATCGACACCGTGGCCTATGTGCGCTTTGCGAGCGTTTACAAGAATTTTCAGGCCGCCGACGATTTCGAGGATTTCGTCGCCGAACTCCGCCCCGAAACCCCGCCCGAAGAAAGCTGACAGGCCGTTCGCTGCAAGGCCCGCCTGACATGAAGGCCCGCCTGACATGAAGACCGGACCATGAGCACCGATCATCACCGCTGGATGCGCCTGGCGATATCGCTCGGGCAGCGCGGGTTGGGCCGGGTCTGGCCGAACCCGGCGGTCGGCTGCGTCATCGTGCAGGGCGCCCGCGTTCTGGGCCGGGGCTGGACGCAGGACGGCGGTCGTCCGCATGCCGAAACCGTGGCGCTGGATCAGGCCGGGGCCGCTGCGCGCGGCGCCACAGCCTATGTCAGCCTGGAACCCTGCGCCCATCAGGGCGAGACGCCGCCTTGTGCCGAGGCCCTGATCGCGGCGGGCGTGGCGCGGGTGGTCAGCGCCGTCGAGGAC
>JBBKVJ010000148.1:0-2829 GCA_037968375.1 Paracoccaceae bacterium
TGGAACCGCTCCGACACCTCTGACCGCGCCAGGTTCAACTCGGCGCACCGCGCCCCCGCCGCGCGGGCCTCCTCGACGAACCCCGCCGCAGGCCAGACCTGCCCCGAGGTGCCGATGGCGGCAAAGACCTCGCAGCCCGCCAGCGCCGCGCCGATCTCGTCCATGCCGTAAGGCATCTCGCCGAACCACACGACATCGGGACGCACCGCCTGCTCCCCGCAACTCGGGCAGGCATCCGCAACCGACATCTCCAGGGGTGCATCCCACCGCGCCCCGCACGCGCCACAAAGTGCCCGCGACAGTTCTCCATGCATATGGATCACCGCCCGGCTGCCAGCCCGCTCATGCAGGTCATCGACGTTTTGCGTGACGATCAGAACCTCGCCCGGCTTGTCCTTTTCCAACTGCGCCAATGCCTGATGCGCCGCGTTCGGCCCGGCGCCACGCATAGTCGCCCGCCGAAGATTGTAGAATTCATGCACACGTGCGGGATCACGGGCGAAACCCTCAGGCGTCGCCACCTCTGCCAGATCGTAATCCGACCATATCCCGCCCGTGTCGCGAAACGTGCCCAGCCCGCTGTCCGCCGAGATCCCCGCGCCGGTCAGGATCACGATGCGCGGTGGCACCGCCACCTACAGACTGCAGAACGCTTCCGCCGTCTCGCCAAAGGATTTGTAGCGCAGCCAGAAGGCTTCATCGTCGCTGCGGTTCGACTGGCGCACTTCCTGCGCCTCATGCGGATCGCGAAAGAACTTCGCGGCCCGGCTCTGGTCGCGTCGCGACAAGGTCCGGTCCGCCGCCTGCTGGATACACGAACACAGCGCCCGGTTGCCCTGCGCGCGGTCCGATTGCAGACAGGCGCGCTGGATCGCGCCCGCCTCGACCGCACCGGCAAAACCGGCCCCAAAACCGACCGCCGCAACTGCCGCAAGAAATAGATGTCTCATTCACTGCCTCGTCCGATTGTGCGGCCCGGTTTTTTCCAGGCTCGCCTGCGCCCCTTGATGCCTCACATCATGCGGGATTTCGGATGGCATTTCAATCGGCATAGCCCATAAAACACCAATTCTCACAGCACTATCAACAAATTGTATGACGGACTTAATGCAGCACCACTCATAGCGAGGCCGCGCAGCCAAGGCACGCCCCCTTGCGGCCCGTCACCGCCCCCGATAGCTCTGAACCGGCTTTCCATCTGCCCCGGAGCGTCCGCCTGACATGACCGATTTCCTTTCGCTTGAGGTTATGCGCTCGTTCTTTGAGGTGGTGATGATCGACCTCACGCTGGCTGGCGACAACGCCGTCGTCATCGGCCTCGCCGCCGCAGGCCTGCCGTCCGAGCAGCGCAAACGCGCGATCCTGATCGGCATCCTTGCCGCTACCGTGCTGCGCATCGCCTTTGCCTCGGTTGCGGTGCAGCTTTTGGCGATCGTCGGCCTTTTGCTCGCCGGTGGCCTTTTGCTCCTTTGGGTGTCGTGGAAGATGTGGCAGGAACTGCGCACCCCCGATCCGGACCCCGACGCCGACATGGCGGGCCTCGCCGTCGAAGGCAAGAAAAAGACCCTGCGCCAGGCCGTCACCCAGATCGTCATCGCCGATGTCTCGATGTCGCTTGATAACGTGCTGGCGGTCGCCGGGGCGGCGCGCGAGCATCCCTGGGTGTTGGTCTTCGGGCTGATGCTGTCGATCGTTCTGATGGGCGCTGCGGCGACCTATATCGCGCGGCTCTTGCAAAAGTATCGCTGGATCGGCTGGATCGGCCTGCTGATCATCGTCGCCGTAGCCTTCCGGATGATCTGGCACGGCGGCATGGAGGTCTTCGCCGCCTCGCTGCACTGACCGCCTCAGCGCAGCGCCGCAAACCCCTTCGCCTCCGGCGCCTCGGCCTCGGTCTCCTCAACCCCCGTCACCCCGGCAAACCGGGGGCCCCGGTGCAGTGCCGACACCATCTCGGCCACATCCGCCGCCTCGCCCGCGATCAGCAACGCCACCGACCCGTCGGCCTCATTCCGAACCCAGCCCGACAGGTGCAGCCCCACAGCCCGGCCCTTGGCCCAGGCCCGAAACCCGACGCCCTGCACGCGGCCGGTGATACGGATGTGTTTGGCAATGGTGGTCATAGGTTTCTCCGCCAGGCGTGTCTCATCGAACCAACCCCAGATGTGCCCCGATGACAACCGACAGCTGCATCGACGTAAGACCGCTGCGTTTGAGGCGCGCAACCTCGCGTTTGTTGCAGCGGCTGAATGTATCTGACGATTGCCGAACCTGCACCATGAACCGCCTTTGAACATCCTCGGTCTGACGCCGTAGCGGAGCGATCAGCTCTTCAAAAAGGTCTGCTCTGCCTGTCGAGGGACTGCTCGCCCAATCCCACAATTCGTCAATCCCGGTCCACGCGTCGAGCGCCGCATAGCTGCTTTCAAAACAGGAACAAATCTGCCGCCCGCCAACCCTGACAAGCGGGCGGGTGACGAAATGCAGCATACCGCCCTCGCCGAAATAGGTGCCGAAAAGGTCGCCCCGTTCATCGCCACCAGACAGGACCATTTCGAACCCTTCCGGCGCGCAGTTCAGGACAAACTCCGAATGTTTCACAAACGGGCCAGCCACCACCATCGGCGGCCCGAACGCCACGGCAAGGCCGATGAGGGCCAGAAGATAAGGCCGGGCCCGTCGCATATCCGCCCCTTCCCGGTTGTCCGCGCACCGCCGCGGCACGCGAAACCGCACCGCGTCCCCTAGCTGGCCGCAACCACCCAACGCAGCAACCGGGGCAGGTCTGCGCCTGTCCCGTCGCAGGGTTCTTTCCACCCACGTCCCCGC